>JALXCE010000348.1 GCA_026991055.1 Caldifarciminota bacterium
ATCTTGTGTTCTCACCCATTTTTTCCTGGAAGTAATAGCCACTGCATTTCTTAAACTTAACCTTTGGAGGGCCAGAGTCAATCCAGAGGCTGAAACCCTCTATTTTTTCATGGTATGGATTGCTGATCCTGTAGGTAATCTTTTTACCTTTATCCTCGACCATAACCCTCACATTTCGTACAGTGCTCCACCAGTCGTAAATCTGACCGAGAGGGGCGACCCACACATTTTTGTCCTGCTCAACCTCATCAATGAATTCCAGCACCGGCTTGAGAAATGCCATTGAGTGGCCTTCGTACATAGGATGTCCCATTTGAACCATCGCACCTCGTGCCTCTTTGATAATTTCCCACATGGTTTCGAGGTATGATTTGAAGGCTTTTTGGCTGGCAATCTGCTCCTTTTCCGGATAGTTGTCTGCATATATTTTCTGATAAAAGAACCAATCCGACTTCACAGGCGAAAATTCGTAAAGTCCGGTTGTTATTAAATTTCTCCCAAAGGAAATCACAAGGTTGTAAGGGAAAATGGCTCCTTTAAATTCATTTAAATGGTCAACCCTGATGGAGGATTCGTATTTAAATCCATGTGTCCAGAGAGCGTAAATCCCTTCGGAAGTATAATTTACATAGGGGAATCTGAAGACCCGGGTCTTTCCGATGACTTTTTCAGTCATCTCAATTTCTGCAATAGACTGTGTGAGATTAAGGTCTCTGAAGAACGGGTGATTGAAGCTGTGGTTACCAATCTCGATCTGTTTGAACTTTTTGATGTAAGAAAGTATATCTGGCTCAAGCCTTCCCGTAACAAAGAATGTGAGGCCAGGCACCCTGTCAAGAAGCGACTTTAATGTGAGCTGGTATTCTGAGAATTTTCCGCCGTCGTCGAGTGTAACTGCAAGAACGGCTTTTTTGCCAAAAGGCCACGGGTCAACTCCTGTGGAATGCCCTTTTAGCCCCATGTAAAACGTTGTCACTCTATGATAAAATCTTGTTATCTCTGGAACATCTGCCCATCCTCCATCAAACGAAGGATGCAATAAAAGAAACGAGGAAAGCAGCATGGCATAGCCTTTTCCATATTTCCTGATCGTCGCACCTGCGAAGGATTTTTTACCGTTAGACCAGACGAGGAGATTGTGAACATCGGACTTTGCATTTAAAGGAACAAGCACCCAGTCATCCATGTCAAGTTTATTTCTAACGGGATTGTTGTACCAGTCGAAGAAAACGGTGTCTTTGTTGACAAGCGCATAGCCTTTGATATTTATTTCAACCATATCGAATCCGAAAGCTCGTCCTAAGGGCCATTCGTCCTGGGTCAATTTATTACCCGAAATCACACGGTCTTTCCCTTTCAGGGTATTCCTGCCAATATTGCCACCTGCAATGAAGAAACCACCGTTTTTTATCCAGTTGAGTATGTTGTCCATGGAAATTGTATCAAGATAGGTGAGGGATAGTGGTCGGTCTATGTCGTGGTATCCGTAGGAAGTCGGAGCGATGATTATATCAAAGTATTTAAGAGAATCCGGACTGTAGAGGATGGATTTATCATGAAAGGTCACAAAGGCTCCGTGTCTGCTGAATTCTTCCAATGCAAGGTGTGCGCCAGGGGGGAGCATCCCCTTACCGTCTATAGTTGAGGTAAGAAACAAAACCCTCGGAACAGGTCTTATTAGAGTGACAAGCAATAGTAGCCAGTTCATAAGGTTCTTATTTTAACTACACCTTGTGATTATATCAACGAAATGAGCGATTTTTTAGAAAAATTCTGGCCTTACCTTGCGCAGGAAGTGGGTGAGGTGGGGAGTGGAAGAGGATTATTCGAATACTCGCCATCAAAGATTGACATGAAATTCAAATAAAATTATTATTACGTGCAATCCAAATTCACCTTAGGAGAGAATAAATTATGGGAAAAATATTGCCAAAAGAGGATTTAAGCGCTCATAAGACGATTACTCTGGAAATTACTCCGGAGGAGTTGGAAAAGAAAAAGCAAGAAGTCGCCAAGATATTCCAGAAAAGCCGTAAAATTCCTGGCTTCAGACCCGGAAGAGCTCCACTTAAACTGGTTATGACGAGATACGAAAAGGAAATCGAGCAAGAAGCGCTGGATGACCTTGCATACAATAAGGTTATGGAAGAAATCAAGAAAAACCTGTACGACTACATACCTCCTGTGAGGCTCAGATACACGAAAAACGATGACGGAAGTTATTACGTGGAGGCCGAATTTGACGTGATCCCCATGTTTTCCTTCCCCGACCTTTCAAAGGTGGTTGTCGAGAAAAAAGTAAAGAGAATCACACGTGCAGATGTTGAAGAGGAGCTCGAAAGTTACAGAAAATCTTTTGGCCAGTTTAAAGAAGTTGACCGTCCGGCTGACGAGGGTGACTACGTTTTTGCTGTTTACGAGGAAATTGATCCGGCCACAAACAAGGTCATAAGGAAAGAGGAAAACGGCTATATACACCTTGAATGGGGAAAGACAGACCAGACACTTTATGAAAAATTAAAGGGAGCAAAGAAAGGGGATGTGATTACAGTTGATAGGAAGCTTGCTGTGGAGGGTGGTGAAAAATTACCCTTCAGACAGGTTTTTCATGTAACTTCAATCAGAGAGCTTGAGCTACCTGAGCTCAACGATGAATTTGCAAAACTTTTAGGATTTGAGTCCCTTGAAGAACTGAAAAACTCCATTGAAGAGAGTTTGAGGAAGAATGCAGAAAAGGATTCAGAGGATAGATTCGAATGGGACTTGATCGAGAAGATTTACGACCATATTGGTTTTGAACTTCCGGAAACCCTTGTACAGAGGGAAAAAGAGAGACTTGCCAAAACATTAAAATTAGATGTTTCTCCAGATCAGAAAGAATCAATCGTGGAGGATATTGCGAAGCACAAAGTAAAAGAATACATTATCCTTCGCAGATTCATTGACCTTAACGATATTCAGGTTTCAGACGACGAGGTGATAAAGCATATCGAAGAAAGGCTGGAAGACAAGTCTAAATTAGACCAGGTTGTTGAAAAGTACAAGAAGGAAAATCGGTTTGAGGAGTTGAGAAGGAGCCTTCAATTTGATAAAGCCTATGATATGCTTAAAAATCTCGTCAAAATGGAGGTTCTGATAGAGTGATGAAAGC
>JALXCE010000349.1 GCA_026991055.1 Caldifarciminota bacterium
TCATTAAGCACATTGTCCAGTATTCTTATTATTGATCTGGTATCATATAGTAAATTAATTGAAAGTCGGATCTTTCTTGGACGGGAGTTTTCAATAACAATTTCCGCATCATTGCTACCATCGTAGAAAATATGCTTTTTGAAATTTACCAATAACTGTTCCAGATCATCTTCCTTCTCTATCTTGAACCTCTGTGCAAATCCCCGTCTTTTCAAAATGTAATATGAACTCGAAGTATTAATCCTGTCCGCTGCATCAGAGGCAAGATAAATAGCTTCGAGTAGGGAACTCTTTCCAAGGTTGTTTTTGCCGATGAACACATTAATCTGACCAAGATTATTGATTTTCAAATGTCTGAATGTCCTGAAGTTCTGGATTTCTACATTCTTTATCATAGTTCTATTATAACGGTATGACATACGCAAGGAGCAAGTTTTAAAACAGTATGTAGCATTTTTTATTAGTCGAAACCCTTTTATAAAAATTCTTGAGTAATGGCTTGACAATAAAATTATAAACAGGTATCTATTACTACTCACAATGAACACTTCCCATCAAGGAGGTTGGCCCTGTGAAAAAGCACTGGACACAGAGGTTAAAAGAGGAGATGGAGAAAATCAAAAAAGAGAGAGATGAATATAAGAACCTTTATTTGAGAGCCCTTGCAGATCATGACAACTACAAAAAGCGGATCGAGGCAGAGTGGAAGAAGGCCGTTGAATATGCCAATGAACGCCTCGTTTTCGAGCTACTTCCGGTTCTCGACAACTTCGAGCGGGCTCTCGACGCGATGAAAGAGGCCACTGATGTGGACTCCATCAAAAAAGGCGTGGAAATGATTTACAAAAGCCTCCTTGAAGTACTAAGAAAGGAGGGGCTTGAACCGTTTGATTCAAGAGGCGAAAAATTCGATCCGAGACTCCACGAGGCCATTTCCGTTAAAGAAACCAGTGAAGTGGAGCCTGGTGTGGTAGTCGAGGAGTTCCAGAGAGGTTACAAATTCAAAAACAAATTGCTGAGACCGGCAAGGGTCTCAGTTTCCAAAGAGCCCGCAAGGGCAAAAGAAGACCCTACGAAGGGAGGGATGTAATATGGCCGAAAAGATCATAGGTATTGACCTTGGAACGACAAACTCTGTGGTAGCTGTTGTCATAGGTGGTGAACCAACTGTTATTCCAAATCCTGAGGGAGAAAGATTAACTCCCTCTGTTGTTGGCTTTAAGGACTCTGAGGTCCTTGTTGGTTCCCTTGCAAAAAGACAGGCAATCACAAACTCTGAGAATACAGTTTATTCTGTAAAGAGATTCATGGGCCGCAGATACGATGAGGCCCTCGAAGACATTAGAAGAGTACCATATAAAGTAGTTCGTGGAAAGAACGATCGCGTGGAGATATTCATACCGGCAGTAAACAAAAACTTCACCCCAGAAGAGATCTCGGCAAAGATTCTCTCATACCTCAAAAAAGCTGCTGAAAGCTACCTCGGCGAACCCGTTAAGAAGGCCGTGATCACAGTTCCTGCATACTTCAACGACGCACAGAGGCAGGCAACCAAAGACGCTGGGATAATTGCAGGACTCGAGGTCTTGCGTGTATTCCCCGAGCCAACAGCAGCAGCTCTGGCCTATGGCTTAAACAAGACTGACAGAACCATCCGAGTTGCGGTTTATGACCTCGGTGGTGGTACTTTCGACATTTCCATCCTGGAGCTTGATCAGGGTGTCTTTGAGGTAAAAGCCACAAAGGGTGACACCCATCTTGGTGGTGATGACATTGACCAGAGAATAGTTGAATGGCTTATCGAAGAGTTCAAAAACGAGACCGGAATCGACCTGAGACAGGATAAAATGGCACTCCAGAGGCTCAGGGAGGCAGCTGAGAAGGCGAAGAAAGAGCTTTCAACAATGATGGAAACTACCATCTCCCTGCCATTTATTGCGGCCGACGCTTCTGGTCCCAAGCATCTTGAGAGGAAACTTACCCGCGCGAGACTTGAGGCTATGTCCCGAGACCTGATCGAGAGAACTATCACTATTTGCCGTCAGGCTCTGGAAGATGCGAAAGTTTCACCTGCAGATATTGATGAGGTAATCCTTGTTGGTGGTCAGACAAGGATGCCTCTCGTCCAGCAGATGGTGAAAGAGTTCTTCGGCAAAGAGCCTCACAAGGGAATCAACCCCGATGAGGTTGTGGCCATCGGTGCTGCCATCCAGGCAGGAATTCTTGCCGGTGAATACAAGGACAAGGACATTGTTCTCCTCGACGTTACACCACTTTCTCTCGGTGTTGAAACCCTCGGTGGTGTATTTGACGTCGTGATTCCAAGGAATACAACTATTCCAACAAGGAAATCCAAGATTTACACGACTGCTGAGGATAACCAGACCAGTGTTTTAATCAAAGTCTATCAGGGTGAAAGGCCTATTGCTTCGGAGAACAGGCTGCTTGGGCAGTTTGAGCTTACAGGAATTCCACCAGCCCCAAGAGGCGTGCCTCAGATCGAGGTAACATTTGATCTTGATGCAGATGGAATCTTGCACGTGCGAGCAGTTGACAAGGGTACAAACAAGGAAGCTTCAATTAAGATTCATGCGAGAACCGGTCTGACCGAGGAAGAAATCGAAAGGATGGTGAAAGAGGCCGAGGCACACGCTGAGGAGGATAAGAAGAGGAAAGAGCTTATTGATCTCCGCAACCAGGCCGATGCCTTTGCGTACTCTGTGGAAAAGAGTTTAAAGGAATTTGGAGACAAGATAGCGGCGGATAAGAAATCACAGGTGGAAAACGCAATTAAATCCTTAAGAGAAGTACTCAACCAGGATGACGCCGGAAAGATCAGGCAGGAATTTGAAAATCTGCAGCGTATCTGGAACGAAGTGACACAGGAGATTTACAGGGCCCAGCAGGCTGCAGGAGCAGGGGCACAGACCCAGCAGCAACAGCAGCAGGATAAGGGTGACGATTCAACAAACTATGAGGTAGTGGATTAAAATTAGGGGGCGGAGGCAGCGAAGCTGCCTCCGCCCCCTTTCAAACTATGGATTTTAATCCCCTCGAACATTATTATTTACCAACATGAAAAAGAAGAGAGATTACTACGAAATCCTTGGTGTTCCGCGT
>JALXCE010000350.1 GCA_026991055.1 Caldifarciminota bacterium
TCTGGACTCCTGTGGCACAGAAATGGACAAAGTATGTTGAAGAGAAATCCAACGGTGAGGTTAAATTTAATTTCTTCCACAGTGGCCAGCTTTTCAAGGCAAAGGCCGAGCTCCCGGCACTTCAGAGAGGCGAGATTGATGTCTCGATTCCAAATGCAAACTACCAGTCAGGAACAATTCCTGGCTCTGACGTGGGAGCACTGCCATTCCTCCTGAGAGACGAAGATGATGCATGGCATGTTATTCAGGAAGGGCTCTGGGATATAGGTCTGAAGCAGAAATGGCTTGAAAAGGGCATCAGAGTCCTCGCCGAGACACCGGGTGGAATGTACCAGTTTGGTAATCTCCGCCATGAAATAAAGGGTCCGGACGATGTCAAAGGTCTCATCTGGGCAGTCTCAAGTAAGGCCCACGCCAAGGCAATTGAGGTCCTCGGTGGTTCACCCACCTTCATGTCCTCTGGAAGACTTTACACCGCATTCCAGAGAAAAACCATTGATGGATGCTTGAGACCTTACCTGACGTACACCGGTAGAAAACTTTACGAAGTTATGAAGTACCTCACCGTGGCAAACGTTGGAAACTACACTATCCTTCTTGCTTTCAACAACAAGAAATTTAAATCCCTGCCAAAAGATATCCAGAACCTGCTCCAGTCATCGGCCCACAAGTGGGCAGAATGGTCATTTGCAGGCGTCAAAGAAACAAAGGCGAAAGCTCTGAAGATATTCAAAGAGCACGGAATGAAAGTTCATATCCTCGACGACGCCGCGTTCAATGAATTCAAGAGCAGACTGACCTCAGTCTATGACTGGTGGATCAAGCAGGTTCCTGACGGAAAGAAATACATCGACTTCATAGAGACACATCACCTGAAAAGATAAAGCAGTAAGCGGATTTTAGCTTAGAACCTGTGTCACTATGAAAAAGATAGTGAGGATTATTGACCAGATTAACGAGTACATGGGGATTATTACGGGACTTACCATTTTTATTCTCCTTGTACTCGCAACGTGGGGGGTCTTCTCAAGGTACGTCTTGAGAAGACCCAGCCATATCGCTCTCGAGATCAGCGGATATCTCATGGTTGCTATTACCTTCTTTGGCTCGGGCTACATCCTTCTGAAAAGTAAACACGTGAACGTGCAGGTTCTCACATCCAGAATCAAAGGAAAATTCAAAAAAATCCATGATTTATCAGTTAACATCCTTTTATTCTTGTTCGTCCTGCTCGTTATTTATGAAGGTTTTGGTTTCACCATTCTCGCTTACAAAGAACACTACCGTTCAACGAGCCTGCTTAACTTCCCCATGTGGATTGTCTATCTTACCATCCCAATCGGAATGATATTTCTTCTATTACAGATCATCAGGAACATAATTGTGCTCCTTTCAGGAGAAGAATCATGAGTGCTGTAACAGTTTCTGTCATTGTACTTATTGTTTTCCTTGCAGTGCTGTTTTATGGAGTGCCCGTTTTTGCCTCTCTCGGAATTGCCAGTGTGGTCGGGATTTTGATAATGAATGGTGTCGGTGGGCTCAGTGTGATTCCGGAAATATTTTACGAAAAAATGGACAACTTCGTCCTGATTGCGATTCCGCTATATATTTTGATGGGGGAAATCCTCTTTCACACCGGAATTGGTGCTGACCTTTACCAGATGGCGGCTCGATGGACCAACTGGCTTCCAGGTGGACTTGCGATGGGAACGGTGGTTGCAAGTGCCGTTTTCGGAGCTATGTGTGGTGTGAGCGTGGCTGGAGCTGCCACCATCGGAGCTTTCGCTATACCGGAAATGCTCAAAAGGGGGTATGACCGCTCCCTTGCATCAGGCTCTGTTGCCGCTGCCGGTGCCCTGGCCTTGCTCATTCCTCCAAGTATTGGATTCATCTTATATGGTGCCATTGCTGATGAGTCCGTTGGCCGTCTATTCATAAGTGGGATTGTGCCCGGTATTATCCTCGCACTGTTTATGATGATTTACATCTACGTTTATGTGCTGCTGCATCCTGAAAAAGCGCCAAAGCCCAAGGAAAAGATTACCTGGAAGATGAGGTTCGAGAGTCTGCTCAGGTCATGGACGGCCCTTTTCCTCATTATTCTGGTGCTTGGAAGCATCTATACGGGTATCGCAACGCCCACTGAATCTGCGGCAATTGGTGCAGTAGGGGCTTATTTCCTTGCTATCTTCGTGTACAGGTCAATGAACTGGAAGATATTCATGGAAATCCTGCTTGCCACCATGAAGACCACGGGAATGATTCTTCTAATCTTCGTCAACGCGATGCTCTTTGGCTATGTTTTAACCCGTCTCCAGCTCCCTCAGCAGCTCGCCATGTATGTGGCAAACGCCCACATGTCCAAGTATCTGGTTTTAACGCTGGTCGTGCTACTCCTGATCTTCCTCGGAATGTTCATTGATGGTGCATCTGTGATTCTTATCTCGACACCAATTCTGCTGCCTACCATCCTGCTCATGGGCTACGACAAAATCTGGTTTGGTGTGATAATGATGATAACCATCGAAATGGCAGTGATTACACCACCTGTGGGCTTAAACCTTTACGTGATCAAGAGTATTGCGCCTGAGGAAGTTACGCTCAAGGACATAATTACCGGGGCACTGCCCTTCGTATTGGTGGAAATTGCTTCGCTGATTGTATTTGTTATTTTCCCAAAACTTGCTCTATGGTTACCGAGTAAGATGTAGGTGGTTGGATGGGGTTAAAAATCAGCGCCTACTTCGGAGACAAATTGTAGCCAGAAATTGCGGTATTCTTCTGGAATGGTAACTACGCGATTGTCCCTATCTACTGAGACGTGAATGGATTTACCGCGTGATAGAAGCTTTCCGTCCGAGGCCCTCAAAACTTCGTAGTAAAAGATAACCTTGCGGGTCTTTACTTCCACAAGCCTTGTTCTAACGATTACTTCCTCGTCATAAATAGCCGGATGTTTGTACTGGGCACGAACCTCAACAACGCTGAAAAAGTAACCGCTCTCTTCAATTTTGCTATATGGCATGCCAATCTTTCTTAAAAATTCAGACCTCCCTTCCTCAAACCAAACAATGTAAGAGGAATGGTGGACAATTCTCATGGCATCAGTTTCGGCATATCTCACCCTGAATCTTGCATCAACATAGAAGTCTTTCATGTCCAAAGTTTAATTTTAACCCCAGGGACTTGCAAATAATGGGATTGGCCTGGTTGAGCATTGTATAAAGTGTGTGGGGGCCCGCGCACTTCGTGCGCGGGCCCCCCTCACAAAAACACTTGTGTTAATAACCGGGGTCATGTATTATTCTCTAACTTATTCGGGAGTGAGCCAATGGCAAAAAACGGAAAGAAAAAGCTTTTAATTGTAGAATCGCCCACAAAGGCAAAGACTTTAAGCAAATATCTTGGTAGAAATTTTTCAGTAATTGCATCCAAAGGGCATATTCGCGATCTGCCCCCTAACCGCTTTGGAGTAAAAATTGACGAGGAGGGGTTCAAACCTTCCTACGTCATAATGAAAGAAAAGCGGGATGTGGTCAAAGAAATCAAGGAAGCCGCGAAAAAAGCTTCCGAAATCTATATTGGAAGTGACCCTGACCGCGAAGGTGAAGCCATCGCCTATCACATTTCCCACATAATAAAAAGAATAAAAAAGCCAGAGGAAATTAAGAGGGTTTTATTCTTTGAGATTACAAAGGACGCTGTGAAGGACGCTATCAAGCACCCCGGGGCTATTGACTTCAACAAATTCAATGCGCAGCAAGCACGAAGAATTCTCGATAGAATTGTCGGCTACAAGGTAAGTCCATTGCTCTGGAAATCGGTCAAAAAGGGACTCTCCGCAGGCCGTGTTCAGACCGTCGCCCTCCGATTCATCGTTGAAAGAGAAAAAGAAATACGCAACTTTAAGCCTGAAATTTACTACGTTGTTAAGGCTGTTTTCGAAAAGGATGGTGTTCAATTTACAGGAACACTCATAAAAGGCCCGGATGGCAAAAGTCTTCAAAAAATTAAGGACAAAAAGCAGGCTGAGGAGATTGTAAAAAAGCTCAAAGAAGGCCTCTTCACGGTGGCAGAATTCTCAAAACGCACACGTAAGCAGACCCCACCTCCTCCCTACAAAACCTCCACACTGCAGCAGGATGCATCTTCAAAACTTGGATACGCGCCCAAGCGGACTATGAAAATAGCTCAGGAACTCTATGAGGGTGTTGATCTCGGTGGTGAGAGAAAGGGATTGATTACTTACATGCGTACCGACTCACTCCGGATGTCTGAAAAGGCAATCGAGAAGATCAGGGAAATCATCAAAGAAAACTTTGGTGAGGAATTTCTCTCATCAAAGCCCCGTCAGTTTAAGTCAAAGGGGAGCGCTGTGCAGGGAGCACACGAGGCAATAAGGCCCACGGGATTCGATTTTCCTGAAAGTATCAGGAGCTTTTTGACCCGCGAGCAGCATTCTCTCTACAGCCTTATTTGGAAAAGGGCCCTTGCTTCACAGGCAAAAGAGGCCCAATTTGAGGTCCGGAAAGCTATTTTAGAAAACTCTGGCTACAGGTTTAAAGCAGAGGGTGAAACCCTGAAATTTGAAGGGTTTTATAAGATCACAGGGGAAAAGCCGAGAGAGGTGGAAATACCGGTGATGAAAGTTGGAGAGCAGGTCAAACTTGTGGACCTCAAGATGGAGAAAAAGCAGACCGAGCCACCAAAGCGATATACAGAGGCAACCCTCATTAAAACCCTCGAAGCAAAGGAAATTGGAAGACCATCCACCTACGCACCCACCATTTCAACACTGTTTGAGCGCGGATACATTGAAAAAGACGGGAAATTCCTCAAACCCACAGAGCTCGGGGAGCTTGTCAACGACATTCTTGTCCCGAGGTTCAAGGAAATCTTTGATTACGGTTTTACCGCGAAAATGGAAGACGAGCTTGATAAGGTGGAGCTTGGAGAGCTCTCCTGGCAGGACCTTTTGCGCGAATTTTACGATCACTTTAAAAAAGAATTTGAAAAGGCTCAGGAAGATATTCCTGCCATCAAAAAAGAAAATGTCGAAGTTCTCGACGAAAAATGTCCCCTGTGCGGCAGACCACTTGTTATAAGATGGGGCCGGTACGGAAAATTCATCGCATGCTCAGGGTATCCTGAATGCAAATACACGAGGCCACTTGAGCAGGAGGTTGTAGAAGGTGAAAAATGTCCTGTCTGTGGTAAGCCCATGGTTATCAGAAAGGGGAAGTATGGCAGATTCCTCGCATGTATTGATTATCCTAAATGCCCTGGTGTAAAGCCACTTTCCACAGGTGTAAAGTGTCCCGAATGTGGTGGTGATATTGTAGAAAGGGTGAACAAACGTGGAAAGGTTTTCTACGCCTGTTCCAACTATCCCAAATGTAAATTCACTTTACCTTACAAACCTGTACCTGTGGAGTGTCCCAATTGTGGCTATCCACTTTTGATGGAGGTACATCGCGGTAAAAAATTCTACTACCAGTGCCCTAATTGTAAAAAGACCTTCTCACCGAAAGAGATTGGCCTGAAATTAGAAAAATCCAAGAAGTAACTTGGAAATCTCAAGACGATGTGTGTAAAACATCCACTTCTTCCCCATGTCAAAATTGTTTGGGAACAAGTTCATTCTGGATCTGGAAGAATTTAGGTTGTAGCTCAACTCTTATACCCGCAAACCGAACGGCCTCTAAACAAAGAATTTTTAATCTTCAGTGAATCACAGGCTTCACCAGAAAGTCAATACACCATCACAAGCAAAGCTTGTGGGGAAAACTCCATCAAACACTTCCCCCAGCGCTCACCCGATTTTGCCTGACATTTTTACCCCGTCGAGGGCATTTTATCAAGCACGTCCCTCCCCCACTTGCCGTGCAAGTGGGGGAGGGAATGAAAGGGAGGGGGCATTCCGCTTGAAAAGTGTAAAGATTCATATCTAATCCATCAGGAAAAATTAAGAAACACCACCACAATTCTTGCCCCCCACTACCCCACTTTCCTCAACCTTGCTGCAAAGGAGAAATCGGAGTCGTGTAACGTTCCATCCACAAAGAGGAATTTCTCCCTCGTAAATTCAGATGGGATAAAATCCCCTGCATCCTCAAGCTCAAAATTAGGATGCTCCTCAAGAAACCATTTAATAATCCCTTCATTTTCTTCCTTCGTAATTGTACACGTTGAATAAACAATTACTCCACCACCCTCAACAAGCGTTGCGGCATTTTCCATTAGTCTCTTCTGCAACTCCACAAGCTCATTTATTCTCTCACGAGACATTCTCCATCTGAGTTCAGCATGTCGCCTCAGAGTTCCAAGACCGGAGCAGGGAGCATCAAGCAATATCCTGTCAAACTTCCTCTTAAAACCGATATAAGTTGAATCCCCGTTGACAACATAAATCTTTGCCCCGAGCCTATCAGAAAGCCTCTTGATCTCTTTAGCCCGTGCGAGATGAATCTCCACGCTCACAGCATTTATGGTCGGCTCAAGCTGATAGGTATAGGTGATTTTCCCACCTGGAGCCCCTGTCATGTCCAGAACTAAATCCCCGGGCTCAGGGGCAAGAAGATGGGGCACCACCTGTGATGAGAGGTCCTGAACATAGTAGTATTCCTCAGGAATTCCAAGCAAGTGTGGGAGTTTATCCACGCGATATGCAAACGGAGGAAATTCAAAGCGTTCAAACTCAGTGAGCATGCTTTCAAACTTCTCTCTTGAAATACGCAGCGTGTTTACCCTCAGGAATGTCCGCGCCGGGAGGTTATTATGCTCCATCACCTGAACCGCTTTCTCCTCTCCAAAAATTTCCACAAATTTTTTATAAAGCCATTCCGGGTGGGAATACCTGATCCAGACCTCATCAGGATGAATCCTCTCCCGCGCTACTCTTTTCAGCACTGCATTCACCAATCCCGCAGTTCCCCGATGGCCAAACCTTTTGGCAAGCTCAACACTTTCGTTAACCACCGCATATTCAGGGACCTTCTCTAAAAAATAGAGTTGAAAAACTCCCATCCTGAGTATCGTCCTTATCCACGGGGTAAGTTTTGCAAACTTTTTCTTACCAAGGTATTTCTCAAGAACCCAGTCTGTGAAGAGCTTATACTTCACCGTCCCATTGACAAGAGCCGAAAGAAGGGGGACGTTTTCAGGTTTGACTCTAAAAGAATAATAGACAAGGAGTTTATTGGCCCATCTGCCTTCTTCGAGCACCTCTTTGAGGATCAGGACTGCATAGTATCTAACCCTGCTCTTCAATGTAAATTGCAGCCTCCATGAGGTTTTTTGCGGTAAATTCAGCCTGCGTCTGAACGTTTGTGGGAGAAATGCGTATTGCTCTCATTCCCGCGTTGAGTCCGGAAAGCACATCTGATTCCTTATCCCCTATCATGAAAGACCTGGTAAGCTCAATTGCAGGATACTCGTTCAATAATCTCCTGATCATCAGTGGATTGGGTTTTCGACACCCTGTCCTCTCTGATGGATGGTCAGGGCAAAAGACCACGTCTTTGATATAAATATGGTGTGATTCCAGCCTCAGAAGCAGTTCTTTTGTGATCTCGCGATAACGCTCGAAGGATAGGTAACCTCGTCTTATTCCCGATTGACTGGTGACAATGAAGAGTGAGAATCCCAAGTCCTGAAGCTTCTTTAATCCCTCAATAGCAAAGGGTAAAAATCTGATAAATTCAGGTGAATTTATGTACCCCACATCCCGGATGATGGTTCCATCCCGATCAAGAAATGCCGCTCTCATGAAGTTCTAAAAATCTCCTGAATTCCCGAAATGCCCGCGCCCTATGGCTGATTTTGTTTTTAATCTCAATCGGTATCTCGGCAAACGTAAGGCCAAACTGCGGATACAGGAAAATCGAATCATAGCCAAAACCCTGGTTTCCCCTTTCCTCGGTTGTTATAAAGCCCTCCACCTCGCCCTCAAATGAATAAATTTCATCTTCGCTTATGACAAAAGTAACCACAGTCACAAATTTTGCGCGTCTATCAGTCACACCTTTCATCAGTTTTAAAAGTTTTTCTCGATTATCCCGGTAAGTTGAATTCTCCCCTGCAAACCTTGCAGAAAATACTCCGGGCATCCCATGGAGGGCATCAACTACCAGTCCCGTGTCATCAGCAACTGAAGGAATTCCCGTTTTTTTAAAGGCATCAAGTGCCTTTTCCCGCGAATTCTCAATAAGGGTTAACCCCTTTTCATCAGCACCAGGAATTTCTGGAAAATCGAGGAGGGATAAAAATTCTATACTTAAACCTTCAAGGAGTTCTGAGATTTCCCTGAACTTATCCGGGTTTTTGGTGGCAATTAGGATTCTGGTCAACTTCCCTTGATCTCAGTCTCCACTACAAAGGCATCCGGGTAGCCGTTGGCTCTGAGATATTCTTTGTATTCCTCTGCATCCTGTCTATTCTTGAAATCCCCTACGCGGACCTTGTAGAAAGGTGGAATGTATTCGATATAAACAGGCTTAGAAAGTACCTTACGAGCTTTTTTCGCAACTCTTTCAGCATTCTGCTTTTTCAATGTGGCAAATATCTGTACTCTGTAGCCAATAACGGTCTGAACAGCCCCGGTCTGAGGCTTTTCCTTTGTAGGCGTGGCAGGAGCCGCATTTGCCTCTGGAGTTGTAGCCGATGTAACCTCTTCTGGTAAAACAACTTTCACAGTATCCTGCGTTTTCTTTGTGGTATCACCCTCAAAGACCACAATCGGGCCCTGAAATCCAGTGGTATCCTTTTTCTCTTCATGAAGCACCCTGGTAGTTTCTACCTTTGCAGGTGCAGTCACAACCTTCGTAGTCTCCGGTGGTGGTACTGTTATCTTTGTCTCCTCTTTAACCTCTTTCCTCTTTGCACAGGATGTAAGGGCAAAGACCCCGGCGAATAGTATTATTAATACTTTTTTACTTGAGCCCATACTTTTTGCGGAATTTCTCGATTCTACCACCGGTGTCAACAAGTGTCCTCTTGTATTCACCGGTGTAGAACGGATGGCATTTTGAGCAAACTTCAACCTTTATTTCTTTTTTGGTTGAGCCTGTAACCACCACATTCCCACATGCGCATTTTATAACTGCATCTGGATAATATTTCGGATGAATTCCCTTTTTCATTTCGATCTCTCTCCTTTCGGGGAAAATTTGGGATTATTATACTCTAATAGTGTTCAAGCTTCAACTCCCTGGACATAAGCCAATCAAGTGCTTCCATGGGAGTAAATTCGTCGTGAAGGATTTTGTAAACCGCCTCTGTGATCGGCATACTGACATTATGAATTTTGGAAAGTTTATAAGCGGCCTCTGCTGTGTAAACTCCTTCTGCCACTTCTACCATCGAATCTAATATATCCTTGAGCCTCATTCCCATACCCAACTTTTCCCCAACATACCTGTTTCTTGAAAAACCCGAAAAACACGTGGTAATCAGGTCTCCGATACCAGAAAGCCCAGCAAAAGTGCGATTGTCTGCGCCAAGTGCCATGCCAAGTCTCGTTATCTCTGCAATTCCTCTTGTTATCAACGCCCCTTTGGCATTTGCACCGAGCTTGAGACTGTCCACTGCACCGGCAGCAATAGCTATCACGTTTTTAAGGGCACCACCGAGCTCAACTCCTTTAACATCAAACCACCTGTAGACCCTGAATCTGTTGGTGCTGAAAAGACGCTGAATCTCCTCTGCAAATTCAATGTCTTCGGAGGCAACCACAACCGACGTGGGTAACTCTTTCAAAACCTCTCTCGCGATGGAGGGACCTGATAGAACACTAATTTTCACATTCCCAAGCTCCTCAGCAATCACCTCAGACATTCTTTTGAGCGACGATATCTCTATTCCTTTAACCACGCTCAAAATCTTATTCGGATAGGCCAATCCCTTGATCTTCCTGGCCGTCTCTCTCACACTCTGCGATGGAACCGCGAAGACAAGCAGCTCAACATCCAGTATTTCCTCGACCCTGGAGGTGAAATCCATTCCATCGGGGAACACAAAATCGCCAAATCTATCGGTATCCTTTCGCTCCCTTTTTAGCCTCTTGCACCTTTCAGGCCTGTGCTCCCACAAAATGGTGTAGTTTCCCTTCTTCACAAGCAAATTGGCAAGCGTGATACCCCATGAACCAGCACCAAGGAATCCAATTTTCATTTTATTCTCGGTTCCTCCCCTCTGATGAGCCTTTTTATGTTGGACTTGTGCCTTAAGTAAATGATGAATACGGCAAGAACAATGATTACTCTGAGAACCACACTATCCGTC
>JALXCE010000351.1 GCA_026991055.1 Caldifarciminota bacterium
ATTCTTTATTCAACTTGGTTAAGGCGTTTTTCAAGTGGAAATTACTTTCTCCCTTAATTGGATTATTCGTTTACGTAGGGATACTCACTATGGTTCTGGCAAAAATAGGTTTTTGGCAATGGGACCAAGTTAAGGACACGGTATTGTGGACATTGGGATCAGCTGGTGTATTTTTATTTCGATCAAACGATGCAGGGAATTACAAGAAATTTTTCAGCAAAATTATATATGAGAATATAGGGTTTGCTGCGGTATTGGAATTTATAATAAATTTTTATACATTCCCTCTTTGGGTTGAGATAATTTTTGTCCCATTGGTTGCTATTCTGGTTGTGATCGAAACGTACACAGGTTTACAGCATGAGGAAGATATGAAAAAAATTCAACGTTTCGTGACTGGTTTATTGGTGTTTATAGGAGGAGTTGTTTTATTTTTTACCATAAAAAAGTTTATAAATCACTGGTATTCATTGGTAAACACACGGATACTTTTTGACTATTTGTTGCCATTTGTTTTCACTATAGGGGTAATTCCTTACATTTACATTTTCGCATTATTGATTGAATACGAAATTTTGTTCGTCAGGGTAGATTTCTTTACAATGGAAAAGGCTCTCTCACGATATATAAAGCTAAGGATTTTTCTTAGCTGTAATTTTCATTTGTATAAATTGCATCGATTTGCTAAGTCAATAGGAATTATCCAGTTTTCAAGTAAAAGTGAGGCCGCACACCGTATTAAAAAACTATGTAAGTGAGATGAACTACGCGATGTGGTCCATATGTGTATCTGAAAAAACTATGATTCGAAGAGTTATATCTTAACTGTAATTCATATTTCTTGTGTTTGGAATGTTAAGCGTGCCACACGCATTAAAGCTATCGTATAAAAATTCCTCACAATCTTCAGAGGATTGGATATTTTCATTCGTTCAGTAAAATTATCAACTGGATATAATTCTAAGAGACAGGGTCATGCGGTGGCGTGAGATTCCACGTGGAGCTAAAGCTTATATCCTGTATCATACGCTGATTTCGCCTCAGCTCATTGTATGGTACTTATTGCCTCTATTTATGCTTCAGACGGGCTACTCGGTGTTGGATGTGGGGGCCTTTTTCACTGCAGTCAACCTTGCCTTTATTCCTTTAACTTACCTCGTTGGTCGCTTCTTTAATCAATATCCACTCAAGTATGGGCTTGTTCTGATTGATGCCTTTGAGGGAAGTGCCTACATACTTTATAGCCTTGCGCAGGGTGCATTAGCACCAATTGCTCTATTCTTGGGACGTCTGCTGGAAAATTTATCAGGTCTATTCTATCCCCTGTATCAGGCTTTTGAGCAGATCATTTATCCTGAAGATCGCTACGAAGAAATCTATGCCTGGCATCTGAGGCTCCCGGAAATCAGTCAGTTTGTTGGCTTTTTAGTCCTCGGATACCTTTTCGGTTACGTGTGGAATACACCTCGGAGTTATCGGCATGCATTTCTGGCATTTGGGCTATATTCTGCGGTCATGGTGATTTACATGTTGGTTTTCCTCCCGCCTGTGGACAGAACTGAACGGATTACGCCGGAAGGGTGGACCTTTCCCGGTCTTAAGAGTTACAGTCTTCTTTTGTTAATTGAAGGTTTATACACTGCTGCGGGAGCCATGGCACCAAACTTCGTGCTGTTGTACTACATTGTGGTTCACCTGAAGAAGACACTCTTTGAGGTGATGCTTATCGAGGCTGGGATGAGCGTGACGACAGTACTTGCTACTTACGTAAGTGAGCGGGTGCCCAAAAATAGAGGGATGCTTGCCATCAGCGCAGGTCTTCTATTGAATACACTGAACGTCGGGATAATGTCCATGTCGCCATCTTTTCCTTTTGCATTACTCGCATACGCGATAGGCCGTTTTGGCAGCACTCTGGCATTTCCCTTTTACCGGGCCTGGCTGTTCGGTTTTATTCCACGAGAGCGCGTAAGCGAGTTCCATGCTGCATTAAGTGGCTACAACCGATTAATCGGCCTTCTGGCACCCCTTTTAGCAGGAGGCCTGGCCTACCTCCATCCCGCATTACCGTACAGAGTCAGTTTGGTGTTATTTCTGGTAACAAGTGGCATTTTTGCATGGTTGGCCCATCGAACAGTTAAATAAATTTCTTCCCACAGTATTCAACCTAATCATGAATCTGACTAACTCAAAGTGTCTCAAGCTAACTTGTGAAATTCAAATGTAAACTCAATTTTATGGCTATTCTACTTGAAATCATCAAAAATTCAATATGTTACCCCTCATCTTACCTCTCCCCGCAAGGAATTTATGCGGGGAGAGGAAGATTCCGGGGCTGCGAGAAAAATTCTTTCTCAAACTTATTTCATTATTCCCCCTGCATCTACCAAATTTTCATACACTTCACCCCCACTCAGAAAGTATTTATGCGGGGAGAGGAATATTTTGAATGGAAATATTTGAACGAGCTCAACTTTGGGTTGATTTTTTCTTGTTTTTAGTTTAGAATACTTCCAGTTATAAATCCAATTTGAGGTGATAACATGGTTACTGTTGAAGAAAGGATTAAAGAGTTGAAAAAGCGTGGGTTTAAAATGACCCCGCAGAGGCGTGCGATCATCGAGGCATTACACAACGATCACACACATCCCACAGCTGAAGACCTTTACAACAAGGTCAAACGGATGATGCCCGATATATCGCTTGCCACTGTGTACAACACCCTCGAGCTCCTGGAAAAGATTGGCGGTGTGCTGAAGCTTGAGGTTATTGGTGGAAAGGCTCACTACGACCCGTTTACTGAGCCCCACATTCACCTTGTTTGCACAATGTGCGGCAAGATTGTGGACGTGGAGAAACCGGTACCCAGGATTGAGCTTTCTGAAGAGGAGAAGCAGGGCTTCAGACTTCAGGGCTACAATATAGTTTTCTACGGAATTTGCCCTGATTGTCAGCGTAAGTTGAACTGATTTTCGACCTTTTCCTTAAGTCTGCAGAAGGAGCAGACTTCTGCAGTAGTTAGATAGCCACATTTTTTGCAGGGTTTAAGGTGCCGCGTTTGCGGCACCTTAAACCCTGCCTTATTTTCAAAAAATCCCAATAAAAACCTGA
>JALXCE010000352.1 GCA_026991055.1 Caldifarciminota bacterium
GGGAGTGAGGTTTTTTGCTATCTGGAGGTCACAAGCTTCGCTTGTTAGGAAAGTTCTTCCTTGTGTCTCTATGCCAATTCGCTTGGCCTCCGGACTTAGATTGTAAATCCAGTCATTTAGCCTCGCATCCAAAAACTTCCTCTCGCCGCATAAATACTTGCGGAGAGAGGATAAAGGTGGAGGGTCACAACTAAAAATTTCTAATCAAAAATCTATCAAATCCCCCTCTCCCACGAAGTGGGAAAGGGGGTGGGGTGAGGGTTTACATCTTAAATTTTCAAAATTTCAAGCGGAATACCCCCTCCCTTTAATCCCTCCCCCACGCGGAGCGTGGGGGAGGGAGATACTTTTTGAGGTTGCGAGGAAAGGTCAAGCGAGGGGTTACCTCAAAAATCCCTCCGGAGAAAATTGTAAATCTCCCTCTCCCGCAAAGCGGGAGAATGTTTTCATTTTGAATTTTTTAAAAATTTCAAGCGGTAAGTCTCCACCACGCACGTAGTGTGGGGACGCCCCTTTATAACTAATTCCCGAGGGAATGCATGAAGAAGTAACATCTCTCTCGAGACAATTGAACATAATAGAAATGCTCTACTTTATTCTGCCACACACAAAAATCATGGGAATAGGCTTAAAAATCCGTAAATTTCAGGTTTCACGATTTTAAGAAGGGAACCGGTGGCATTTTAGCTTGTATTTGACTTGGTGGTCCTTTATGGTATGCAAAAATAGGAGGAGTTATGAAACATCCCTTTGAATGGATTAAAGAATCGAGCCGAAAGTATATTTTCTGGTTGCTATTTATTTTGACTTTGGTGGTTATGTTTGCCATCAAAGTAACGGGTAAACCACTGATAACGGAGTCTGCACCCGGTGGCATTGTTTCTTTTGAACTTGCAGGGAGACTTCCAATTGCGAAGACAATCTTGGAATCATGGGGCATGACAGCAAAGATTTACGCAGGTTTAAATCTCGGATTGGACTACCTCTTTCTCTTCCTCTATGCCATCACAATAGGACTTGGAGTCGTTATGATAGCAGATAGAATAAAGAAGATCAGGTTTGCATATATCACTGGTATTGTGATTTCCTGGCTCGCGCTTTTAGGAGGACTTCTTGATGCTGTTGAAAACTTTGCTCTCATTAAGCTTTTACTGGGCTCTATGAATGAGGCATTGCCTGTATTGGCAAGGTGGTGTGCCATCTTCAAGTTCCTGTTCGTCGCAATGGGACTAATCTACCTGATTTTTGGAGGTCTGGTCAGTCTATTCCTAAAAAGAGAACCCCAATAGTTTTTTTCGTTGCAGTTTTAGTCGGATTCCTTACTGTGGAAAAGTCCAGAGATAAAGGTTTGTCTCTCCCGTTCATATCGCAAATTTTTGGATGATCCAAATCATCTCGAAGGTGATATTCTTAAAATTTAGGGTTTTGAAGAATCCTCTTTTCGAGTTCCCAAGCGATGTTTTAAGCTGCGTTTACTACCATTTCAAACACTTCCAACAAACTATTTGACAAACGAATGGATTAGGATTATTATCCGTTTACAATGATTCTAAAATAATGGAGGTTAAAAATCATGGCAAAAGTAGCAAGAGAAATGGTGGAAAGAGCAGGAGTCAATGTAGATGAACTCCTGGAGCTTCTCATAAAAAACGCAGCAGCAGAGCTCACAACCTACTATTATTACACAATCCTGAGAGCTAATCTAATTGGACTCGAAGGCGAGGGATTGAAGGAGATTGCAGAGGCAGCGAGAATTGAGGATAGAAACCACTTTGAGGCCCTGGTTCCAAGAATCTATGAGTTAGGCGGCCAGCTACCTAAAGACATGAAGGAGTTTCACGATATGTCAGCATGTCCACCGGCTTATCTGCCAGAGGACCCAACAGATGTGAAGGCAATCCTGAAGGTGCTGGTTGAGGCAGAAAGATGTGCAGTAAGAGGATACACGCAGATTTGTAATATGACCTATGGAAAAGACCACAGAACTTACGATCTGGCGCTTTCTATTCTACATGAGGAAATTGAGCACGAGTCCTGGTTCTCTGAGTTCCTTGGCGAGGGTCCATCCGGTCATTTCATGAGGACAGGCGAGACATCACCCTTTGTGAAGAAGTTTTTGAAGTAGATAAAAGGGGCGGGCCGACCTTCGGTCGGCCCGCCCAAAAAACATCAAAATGATAAAACTAACCCTAAAACAATTAGCAGATTTTGACGGAAAGAACGGCAACAGGGCTTACATTGCCTATAAGGGCCGCATTTATGACGTTACAGACAGCTTTCTCTGGAAAGGGGGTAAGCACTTTGTCAGGCATTTTGCAGGACTTGACCTGACAGAAGAGCTAAAGGACGCACCACACGGAGATGATATGCTACAGCGCGTACCAGAGATCGGTATCCTTGTTGACGAACGGACCTGATTTAAGGCTGAAGACTGATGGGTCTCTCTCTGGAGTGTCGCACAGACGGATGTGAGGAAAGCATAAAATTTGCTGACGTTCATACAGATTGCCTGCCGAATGGGTGGGTATATTCTGTTTTTAAATTGAGAACCCTCACCCCAACCCTCTCCCACTAAGTGGTAGAGGGAGATTTCGAGGAGCTCGTTCGAAAATTCCCCCCTCCTATCCCTGACATCACCCATGGTTTTGATTGGCATGTATATTTATACAATGTAATCTGGGTGAGAAATTCAATTTTTCGCACTAAATCAACAATTTTATCGGAAGGATATATTCGTTTATACTGCATAAAGAGAGTGTTCAAATATTGAGCGTAGTACATCTTTTTGAAGCCGTGGCAAGGGATAAGGTGTTATTATACAGAAATTCGTGGGTGACGTCAGCCTCCTATCCTCCCCCCACGCACAAAGTGCGTGGGGGAGAAGGATATAGGTGGGGGAAAATTTTTCATTAAAATCAAAGGTTTTGAGATTTTTCGAACAGGCTTAGATCTCGAGTGACTCATCGATTCTTAAAGTCTGTTTAGTCTCCATTATTTTCCAGCACTTCACTCCCAAAGCCGGTTGTTAATTTGATAATGCCTGTTTATCTTTTGATTCTATGGCTCCTCACGAAATAGTAATGGCTATCATATTTTTTATCATCATCGG
>JALXCE010000353.1 GCA_026991055.1 Caldifarciminota bacterium
CCAATGAACGTATCCATGTCTATTTTTGATGTAAGTGGTAGATTGGTTAAAAGTAGAGATTTTGGAAAATTAACCGTTGGGAAACACGAAATCCCATTGGGGAGCTCCTATTCTCCTGGCCTGTATTTTGTGATCGTCAAGGCCGGGAATAAGCTCTACAAAACGAGATTCATCGTAACAGGGAGGTAAGTATGCTTAAAAAGCTAATGGCTTCCCTCATCCTTCTTGGGTGGGGTTTTGCCACCAACATGCAGTTCGAGGATACAAGAACCCTGAATCTTGGCCAGAACAGAGTCCAGGTTCTGAACTCATCTATTTCAGGACTCGATCTTAATGTAACTACAGGGAAGCTCATCTTACAGGATGTATCCATTGAAGGGGCAACCTACACCCGGGTTGCTCTACCGGGTGGCGGACACACTGCAAACATAGGGTTACCAGAGCTTCCAACGTTTCCCGTTAAAGTTGCGATTCCGGAAGGGGCCAGGATTAGAGTCTCCTACGATGCAAAAGATTTCACAGACATTCCCGATATCGAGCTTTTCCCCGCACAATCACCACTTCCTGAGACACCGCAGGGTAACGAGCAGGTTAATTTCCAGATAAATAACGAATTCTATTCAAGCGATACGTGGTATCCCGTAAAATTGGCTTCCCATACACCAACCTACAAAATCAGAGGCGTAAATGTAACCTCGATCATTATAGCACCCATCCAGTACAACCCCTACCGCAAAGTTCTGAGGATCTATAGGAACCTCAGCGTTCACGTGGAGTTTATAGGCGGTGGAAGAGTTTACGACCCAAGATTAATGAGCCCTTACTTTTACAGCCTTTTTAAAAATATGCTCGCAAATAGCAATCTGATTTCGCCTCCTTTAAATGAAACGAAAACAAACGGCGCCGACATGATTTATTTTGTTCCCGATAGTCTTTACGACAGCCTGAGGCCACTTGTGGAGTGGAGAAACCTTTCTGGCATAAAAACCAGAGTCGTTTTACTTTCAGAACTGGGAAATGTTTCTGCTCAGAGTATCAGAGACTACATCCTGCAGGCTTACAATAACTGGAATCCTGCACCATCTTTTGTTGGAATCGTTGGAGATGCCGAGCTTATACCTCCAGATTATAGATTTCATCATCCATACACAGATGAATTGATTGGTACTGACATCTACTATGCCGAGATGGACTCAGGATCATATATACCATTTCCTGACATCTTTGTCGGTAGAATCTCTGTGGACAACTCTGTTCAGCTCGGCAATTACGTTAGGAAACTCCTGAAATATGAAGAAAATCCTTACACAAATGTTAACTGGTTTAACAATATACTCCTTGCTGCCTACAATGAGAGTGGTCGTTACTTTGTCGCTACTTCAGAGTCTGCCTATGTCTACCTTAATCAGCATGGATATCATGTGATTCGTCAGTACGAAGATGGAAATCCCCCGGGAAGCACTGATGGTGTTATCGAAGCAATCAACAATGGTGTTGCAATCGTAAACCACAGGGATCACGGGGCATCAAGGAACGGTGGTGGAAGCCTCGAAGGCTGGGGACACCCGAGATTTTCGGTAAGCAACCTCTCTCAGCTGACAAACGCCAACATGACCCCTGTATTTTTCTCACCAAACTGTGAATCAGGATGGTTTGACGGAGAGACCGACGAATACCCTTCAAGAAATTATGAAAGCATAGGAGAAGAATTAATTAGACTGCCCAACAAAGGGGCCATTGGATACATTGGAGCCACAAGAATCAGCTACTCAGGATATAACGATGAGCTTGATAAGGGCTTCTGGGATGCAGTCTTTCCTGATTTCCATCCCGGATATCCAGACTCATCTTCAGTAAATCCATACGGTATGAGAATTCCCTGGCCAGGTGGCATCCTCAATAACGGCAAATACTACATGTACGACAGATACGTTCTAACCAATGGTGGAAGTTATCCCTGGCAACCTGATTCCCAAAAGACAAGAACTGAGTTTGAAGAATTCAACTACGTAGGAGACCCAGCAACAACAATTAGAACAGCCATGCCTCAGGAATTAACTGTGGACTTTCCTCCCACAATTCCCATAGGCTCAAGCCAGATTACTGTGACCGTAACAGCCAACGGCGCACCAGTTGAGGGTGCAAATGTAGTCCTCGTGCAGGATACGAGTGTCTATGTCCACGGTGTAACCAATTCTGCAGGCCAGGCCATTCTGGATATCGAAGTAACCACTCCAGACACTGTAGTTATAGCCGTTTCCGGGTACAATTTGGCACCATTCATCTCAGGTATCCAGCCCATCTCAAATGGGCCATACGTTACTGTATACAACACATCGGTTGACGACGACACAACAGGATTAAGCAATGGGAACGGTGACGGCATTATAAACCCTGGAGAAACAGTTGAAATAGGGTTTAACTTCAAAAACTGGGGAATTGACACCGCTGTCGGTGTCACATTCCACGTCTATGGAGACTCAATTGCTGAAGTACTCGATACAACGTCTCACACCATCGGAAATGTTGCTCCGGGCGACACAGTCACGGGAGATACAATCCCCGTGGCAGTTGCTAA
This sequence comes from Caldifarciminota bacterium, assembly GCA_026991055.1. Lineage (GTDB taxonomy): Bacteria > Hydrothermota > Hydrothermia > B15-G9 > WFZT01 > WFZT01. The sequence continues at coordinate 2,579 of JALXCE010000353.1, forward strand.
TGGCATAGAAGACGGAAGCGCTTTTACGCTGAGGATTGAAGCTGTTTCTGCTTCAGGTGACACATGGAATTCATATCGCTCCTTTATAGTGGGAACACCTTCAATGGAACTCGATAGCTATACCATCAACGACTCAGGCGCCACACATTTCAACCACAGACTTGACCCGGGAGAAAACGCTTATCTAAGGCTGAGCATTTTAAATTCAGGGCATGGCATTGCCTATTCACCATTTGCCATCCTATCCACCAGCGATACCTTCCTAACCATTCCCAGTGAAACTTTAAGATTTGAAAATATTTATCCCGACTCCTCTGCTCTCTCACTCGACAGTATCATGATAAGTGCAGATCCTGGCACCCCTAAAGAACACCATGCCACAATAAACGTAGTTGTGACCACTGAGGACGGTTACTCTGATACAATGCAATTTGAGGTGACTATCGGACAGATAACCTCAGAAGACCCCATGGGACCTGATAACTACGGCTATTATGCCTACGACATCACGGATAGATTTTACCAGGAAGCGCCCCAATTTGAATGGATTGAAATTAATTCCACCGGAACAAGGCTGAGTCTCGGGGACGATGCAACGAGTACGGTCAACCTACCAGCAGGATTTAACTTTAGGTACTATGGACGCATCTACAATAGATTAACAGTCTGCTCCAATGGATTTATAGCAGCAGGCAATTCTTCACATTCTTATTACTCAAACCGCTCTCTGCCTCACAACGATGGGGCAATAATGATAGCACCTTTCTGGGACGACCTGAATCCCCGACACAATAGCAGTGGCAACGGTTATGTATACCACTATTATGATGCCCAGAATCATAGATTTATTGTTGAATACGATTCGGTTGCCCATTACGGCAGCAATACCTCAAGAGAGAAATTTGAGGTGATCTTTTACGATGCTAACTACTACCCTACCCCCACCGGAGATTCACCAATCCTGTTCCAGTATCTCAGAGTTTCAAATTCAAACTCCTGCACAATTGGCATAGAAAATCCGACGGAGTCTGATGCACTACAGTATCTCTACAACGGTGATTACAACCGGGCAGCCGCCTCTTTAACCGACTCCTTTGCCATAAAGTTTACAACCGTCACACCGCTGAAAATCAACGAACAGCCCCCTATCAGCATCAGAACACCGGTGTTCAGTGGAATATACCCAAATCTCCTGAGAGACAAAGCAGAGATAAGATTTGCGCTACCTCAAAGGGCACAGGTATCCCTAAGGGTTTATGATGTTTCAGGTCGAGTGATTACCCACATTGCTGACGGTGTTTTTGAGGCCGGGCTCCACTCTCTCAGGTGGAATGGCAAAAGTGACACTGGTGCGAAGCTCAGCTCAGGGATTTACTTCATTCAGCTCAGGGTAGGAGACAGTTTTAGCAGTGTGAAGAAGGTTATGATTTTGAGGTAAGAGTTTTTTAAGGAGCAGGTTGGGGGGGCGGCGCCCTGCGGGCGCCGCCCCCCTCATTTGATGATTCGAAACTTTCGATAAAATATTATAAAAAAACCGGAGGTAGAACCATGAGAGTGATCATCACGAAAGACTACGATGCAATGTCAAGGAGGGCGGCGAAATTCGTGAGGGAACTCATCGAAAAGAAACCTGATGCTGTCATCGGATTCGCAACAGGCTCCACACCAATTGGCCTGTATAAAGAGCTCATTCGCATGCACAAGGAGGAGGGGATTGATTTCTCCAAGATCGTGACATTCAACCTGGACGAGTACATCGGACTCCCGAAGGACCACCCGGAAAGCTACCACACATTCATGTGGGAAAATCTCTTCAAACACATAAATGTGAACCCATCCAACGTTCACATCCCCGATGGTACTGTCCCTGATGTCGAGGCATACTGCCAGTGGTACGAGGAGAGAATCAAAAAATTCGGTGGCATCGACCTCCAGATCCTTGGAATTGGCAGGGATGGCCATATTGGATTTAACGAGCCGGGGTCATCCCTCGGTTCAAGAACACGCATCAAGACTCTCGCAAGAGAGACCATCGAAGATAACGCAAGGTTCTTTGATGGAGATATCAACAAGGTTCCCCGCCAGGCAATAACAATGGGCGTGGGAACAATTATGGAGGCGAGGACCCTTCTGCTTCTCGCGTCCGGCAAGAATAAGGCCGAAGCGGTGAAGAAGACCGTTGAGGGCCCAATTACCGCTATGGTTCCAGCATCCATAATGCAGCTGCACCCCAAGGCAATCCTCGTACTGGACGAGGAGGCCGCTTCTTTACTTGAAAGGGAGTACGAATACGATGATAGCGTTAATAGAAGATAAAAAATGGAGGAAACTTTACCCCCATGCCCTGAGCCGTCCCGTCTGGGACCTCAGGGTAGGGGTTTTCACCATAAGGGAGAAGTACGAAAAACTCCTTGGTGAAAAACTCACGAATCTTTTCGTGAGAAATTATCTCAAGGACGCGGTTCAGGAAAATTTCGAGGGCTATAAGATAAACGATTATTCCGGTGATCTAACACTCGTGAATTCTCGACTGCTACCCAACAGAGAGGTAGTTGAACGCATAGACGCTCTTGAAAAGGGGCAATCGCTCTACATGGGTAATGAATTCATCGCGTGCAGAACAGATGAGGCTTCGAAGTATTTTGACAAAGACGGAGAGTTCACCGGTTGTGAAGACCTGAAAAAAATTGAGATCAAGGACGCAACGGTCTTTACATACATTTACCAGCTCGTCCATCTGAATTCCGGTGAGATCGTCAAGGATGCCCGGTTTTTCGAGAAAGGCATAAGAGGGAAGGTCTTCGATGGCGCGCACATTGTAAATCCTGAGAACGTGGTGATTGAAGAAGGTGCAAAGGTCTATCCCGGAGTGGTTATAGACGCATCTGACGGCCCCGTGATTATTGAAGAAGATGCCACCATAATGCCAAATGCTACCCTGATTGGCCCTGTCTACATCGGTCGCAAAACTAAGATAAAGGTAGGGGCAAAAATTTATGAAGGAACTTCCATTGGGCCGGTTTGCAAAGTAGGTGGTGAGGTAGAAGAAAGCATAATTCACAGTTATTCAAATAAACAGCATGACGGATTTCTTGGGCACGCCTATCTTGGACAGTGGGTCAATCTCGGAGCGGACACCAACAACAGTGACCTCAAAAATAACTATTCCCATGTCAGAGTTTTCATTGACGGCGAATGGGTTGACACCGGCGAGATGTTTGTGGGGCTCATGATGGGTGACCACTCAAAGAGCGGAATCAACACCATGTTCAATACAGGCACTGTGGTAGGCTTCTCGGCAAACATCTTTGGTGGCGACTTCCCGCCCAAGTTCGTGCCATCCTACGCCTGGGGCGGCAGTGCAGGATTCGTTACATACAAATTTGAGAAAGCGGTTGAAACGGCAGAGCGTGTGATGGCGAGAAGAGATGTAAAACTTACAGACGCATACAGAGAGCTGATGAAGAGGATTTTTGAACTTACGGAGAAAGAGAGGAATTTCTAAATTTTAGTAGGGGGGCCGCGCGAAGCGCGGCCCCCCCTACTAACATCAGGCTCTAAAACCTCCCCAACTTATTCCCTCGAACACCTCCGGAGCCACCTTTCACATTAAATCTCCAACCCATGCCCCAACGTGCTGGAAATAAGCCTATTCGAAAATTCATTCTTTATGTCTACATTTGAGAAACAACCGGGCCTGAGTTTCCCTCCCCCACTTGCTTCGCAAGTGGGGGAGGGTTTTGGGAGGGGGCATTCTGCTTGAAAATTAGAAATTTAGGATAAAGACCTCTTGCAGAGTTAGAAGGGGAAAAATACGCATTTTATACGAAAAATTTGAATTATGTTGCCCCTCTACTTTTATCCTCTCCCCGCAAGTATTTATGCGGGGAGAGGAATATTTTGCGTTTGGAAATATTCGAACAAGCTCGCTGGGAATTGTAATTTTACTCATGCATGCGTTAATATTGCTCACATGAAACCTGAAATTGCTGTTATTGGAGCAGGTGCAATTGGGGGTACTACCGCTGCATTTATGGCAGAAGCAGGCTACAGTGTTGAGATTGTAACAAAATATCCCGAACTTGCCCGAAAGATCGAAAGCGAAGGAATTCTTATTACAGGTGTTAGGGGGAAACAACGTGTAAAGATGAAAGCAGTACCACATGTTAGAGATTTAAAAGGCCCGAAAGATTTTGTCTTTATTGCCACCAAAGCAAATGACCTTGAAAATGTTGCGAGAGAATTGCTTCCTTTCCTCCATAAAGACTCGCGCGTGGTATCCATGCAAAACGGAATCTGCGAGTTCACTCTCGCAGAAATTGTTGAAAAAGACCGGACCGTAGGCTGTGTTGTTGGCTGGGGTGCCACGATGGTCTCACCAGCACACCTCGAGATGACATCAAAAGGGCACTTCTGGATAGGGTATATCAATCGAGAGCCCGATGATAGGCTTTATACGATCAAAAAACTGCTTGAAACTGTCGTGCCTGTGGAAATCTCGACAGATATCATCGCACAGCTTTATTCCAAACTCATCATAAACTCTTCCATCACCTCTCTTGGGGCGTTAACGGGACTCTGTCTCGGGGATATGCTCAAAAAGGGCAAAATTCGCCGCCTTTTTATTAAAATCATGGATGAGGCCCTCGAGGTGGCTGATGCAATGAACCTGAAAGTTCCACCTTACGAAGGAAAACTTGACTACTACAAGCTCGTCAACTCAAAGGGTATCTTTGGCAATATCCTAAGATACATTGTTATCCGCGGTGTTGGCTTCAAATACAGGAAGCTCAAATCCTCGAGTCTCCAGTCCCTTGAGCGGGGTCGCCCTACGGAGATTGATTACCTCAACGGATTTATCGTCCGCAAGGGTAAGGAACTCGGCATCCCCACGCCTCTTAATGAGAAGATCGTTGAAATGATAAAGGAAATCGAACAGGGAAAAAGGCCAATCAGACCTGAAAACATTGAAGAGCTCCTGCCTTACGTATAACTGGTAGGATAGATTTTCGGCCGATATCCATAGCTGTGGCAGTAATATTTCCACACGATAATTCAGATAAACCTGTCAGGAAGGAGATAGTCAGGGGTGCTGAAAATTATGGATTTTCAACGATTCTCATCGGGTATAATCAATTTCCGACTAAACGTAAGTGAGGCCCTTCCTCTCAGATGGTGGATGGGGACATCTTCGGACTCGCTCTACCTTCCTTGACTGTGTTTAAAAGCGTAAAGTATAATTGGAAACCCGAAATTCACTTTGAAGGAGGCGTAACTTTGAAAAGTTTAAGATGGAGAGTAGCTATAGTAGTGGTTTTTATTCTCGTAGCCCTCTGGAGTCTCTGGCCCACTTTCAGGTACTATTCCATGTCTCCTCAGGAAAGAGCTAAGCTTCCAAGGTCAAAGCTCGCATCTCTGCAGAAGCGGTCGCTAAACCTTGGACTTGACCTGCAGGGCGGAATGTACCTGCTCCTTGAGGTGGACAAATCCAAACTCTCACCTGAAGAGGCCAAAGGGGCAGTTGATAGGGCAATCGAGGTCATTAGAAACCGTGTAGACCAGTGGGGTGTATTTGAACCCTCCATCCAGAAGGTTGGAGAGGATAGAATCCTCATACAGCTCCCTGGTGTTCTTGACCGTGAAAGGGCAAGGCAGCTTATCGGTAAAACGGCTTTACTGGAATTCAGACTGGTGGCACCCGACAACCTCATCATGGAAACCCTTGAGAGAATTGATAGAAAGCTTGCGGCAGCCGACTCTGCTGACACAAATTCAAGACCGTTCACATCTCTACTCAATTCCTACCGCGGAAACATCGTGGTCCCTGAAGACAACGTGGCAAAAGTTGATTCTCTTCTCAAAGACCCGAGAGTAAAGGAAGCAATTCCCAAAGGATACGTTTTCATGTGGGGCAAATGGTTTGAATCTAACGGGCAGAAATTCCGCTCCCTCTACCTCGTTGAGGCAAAGCCCGAGCTCACAGGTGCCTACTTGAAAGATGCAAGGCACACAATCGGCTCTGCATCAGACCCCAACATTGCAAACCAACCCATTGTTTTGCTTAAATTTAATAGAAAGGGCGCGGCAAGATTCTCTGAAATCACTGGCCGAAACGTTGGCAGAAGACTTGCAATCGTTCTTGATGGTGTGGTTCAGTCCGCACCGGTAATTAGAGAGAGAATACCCTCAGGGAATGCCCAGATAACGGGTATTGGCTCCATTGAAGAGGCAAAAGAGCTTGCCGTTATCCTGAGAGCAGGTGCTCTACCTGCACCGGTTAAAATCATCGAAGAGAGGTCAGTGGGACCTCTCCTTGGTCACGACTCTATCAAAAGTGGTATCACGGCGTTAATAATTGGATTCCTTCTGGTGGTGATATTCATGGTTATTTACTACAATGTTTCTGGGCTCATTGCCGACCTCGCACTAATCCTGAACCTCATCTTCATCTTCGCTCTGCTTGTGGGATTCCATGCCACGCTCACATTGCCTGGTCTTGCTGGAATCATTCTCACAGTCGGTATGGCAGTTGATGCTAACGTGCTGATATTCGAGAGAATCCGGGAAGAGTTGAGAGCCGGGAAAACACCCAAAATGGCGGTGAACGCAGGCTATTCAAGGGCAACTGTCACAGTATTCGATGCAAATGTCACAACTCTTATTGCAGCTCTGGTGCTCTACAAGTTCGGTACAGGCCCCATTCGTGGATTCGGTGTTACACTCTCGATCGGTATCATCGTTAGCTTCTTCACAGCTATCTTCGTTACAAAGATCGTCTTTGACTATCTCCTGACAGTGAAGAAAGTCAAGACCATTAAAATCTGAGGAGGCACTGAGAAATGGAAATTTTCAAGAATCCAAACTATGATTTCATAGGTTTTAGAAGAAAGGCTTTCGCAATTTCCGGAACCTTAATCCTTATCGGAATACTCTCCATCATTTTTCATGGTGGATTAAGGTATGGGATTGACTTCACAGGCGGAACACTCGTTCAAATCAAATTAGAAAAGCCTGTGGAGATCGGGAAGATTAGAAAACTGGTCAAACAGGCCGGCATTCCCGGCGCTGAAATCCAGAATTTTGGCGACAAATCAACTTTTCTTGTTAAATACAAGGCAACCATTAAAAAGGACCCCTCTGAACTCGTTAAGTTCCTGAGTGAAAAACTGAATCAAAAGGTTATACTTGAGCGGACCGAGAGAGTGGGACCCCGTGTGGGTAAAGAACTGCAGAAAAAGGCACTCGAAGCTATTCTCATTGGTCTCCTCCTAATGCTTATCTACATATGGATTAGATTTGACCTAAAATTCGGTGTCGGTTCGGTTCTTGCGCTCTTCCACGACGTTTTCATCACTGTCGGCATATTCTCCCTCCTAAACAAGGAAATTACTATTCCGATAATCGCGGCACTCCTCACCATCGTGGGTTACTCCATCAACGACTCTATCGTGGTCTCAGATAGAATTCGTGAAAACATGAGGAAATACGGCAAAATCAAGCCGAAAATTGATAAGCTCATTGAAACTTTCAACCGAAGTATAAATGACACGATTTCAAGAACAGTTATTACATCTTTCACCACACTACTCGTTTTGATTGCGATCCTCATCTTTGGAGGACCTGTGATATTTGACTTCGCACTCGCAATCACCATTGGAGTAGTTG
>JALXCE010000354.1 GCA_026991055.1 Caldifarciminota bacterium
CACTGTGGAATCCCGACCCTGCGGCCCATTTTATGATCTATCAAGCGTTATTTTGAATGGCCTCGAATCCGATGTAATAGACACAGTTTCAGGTGGATTTGCAATCATGCGTTTTAGAGGAGATGGAACTGCGGGAGTGCTGAGCCCCGATTCAAACGCAATTTTCTTCAGCTTTTCAATAGACCATGCCAGCAATGATAGTTTTAAAATCGGTGTACTTCAGAGGCTCATAAGTTTCTTTGGCGTAACAGAAGTTAGTGAAAGCTTCAATCCCGGTGATGAGGCATTCAAGCTCAGGTTCTCAATAACCGGGCACGTTTATACAAATGCTAAAAAGCCGGAGATATTGAATATTTACAACCCTGCTGGAAGGCTTATAAAAACCCTGCGAATCGAGCCCGGAAGCAGAAATTATTCACTTGATCTGGGAAGTGGAGTGTATTTTTACAGAGTTAAGAACGGGCGTCTGGGCAGATTTCTGATTGTTAAGTAATGTTTGAATACAGAGACGGAATTTTATACTGCGAAGACGTACCTGTGCCGGAGATTGCCAGGAAATATGGCACTCCGGTTTATGTATATTCCAGAAGAGAAATTGAGCGGAGGATTTCAAAGTTAAAAAGTGTTTTCGGGGATGTTCCACACCTCATTGCATACTCGTTTAAGGCAAACAACAATCCGATACTTCTTAAAATTATCAAAGATGCTGGTCTCGGGGCGGATACTGTTTCTGTAGGTGAGGTGAAACTTGCCCTTGACCTTGGTTTTGATCCCGAGAAGATTGTTTTTGCAGGTGTCGGAAAGAGAAGGGACGAGCTCGAGTTTGTCATTGAGAAGAGGATTAAATCAATTAATGTTGAATCTTACGAAGAGCTTCTTCTGATTGACGAGATTGCGAAGGCACTTTCAAGGGCGGTTTCTGTGGCATTCAGGATTAATCCGGATGTGACGCCAAAGACGATTGATAAAATTGCTACTGCAAAGAAAACGAGTAAGTTCGGGATCGATATGGAGACCGTAAGGCACATTTTTTCAAATTTTAGGTCCAGGTTTGTTGAGATCAGGGGGGTACACGTCCACATTGGCTCGCAGATTTTCGAGTATGAGCCGTATTTAGAGGCGGTTGAGAAAGTTGCTCCTTTGGTTAACGGAAAGTTGCAATTTTTTGATGTAGGCGGGGGTTTTGGAGTTGATTACGAAGGCGATGGAAGGGAATTTGATTTTGAGGGCTTCAAAAAGTATGTGGTTCCACGAATCTTGGAGCTTGCAGACGAGGTGATAACCGAGCCCGGGCGATTTATTATTGCGAAGTCATCAATTCTTGTGACTGAGGTTCTGTACCGAAAGCCCCATTTTATCATTGTGGATGCGGGAATGAACGATTTTTCGCGTCCTGCTTACTATGGGGCACGGCACAGAATCGTGAATGTAACTTTGAAGGGCAGGGAAAAAGAGATCGTTGGAGTAGGGGGGCCTGTATGTGAGTCCACCGATGTGTTTGGTAAGGATTTTGAACTCGAGATACCAAAGAGGGGAGAGCTCCTTGCTATAATGGATACCGGTGCCTATGGAATGAGCATGGCGTCAAATTACAATGCGCGTCCGAGACCGGCCGAAGTCCTCTGCGAAGGCAATGCATTTAAGTTGATCCGACACCGAGAACCCCTCGACGACGTATTATGGCGAGGAGTGCCAGAATAGTTCACCTTCTATTCCTCCTCGGAAGGAATTTTCAAAAGCGGCAAAAATAGAGGCGGATAGCCCATTTTTGCAAAAAGTGTCGAAACCGTTTCTCTTAGATACGGCCATCCATGAAGAATTGCGCTGGACTTGGCATAAGTTTCAACATGCTCTGTATTCAAAAGCTCCGTGTCATCAACATGGTAATCGAGTTGCTGGGTAATAAGAACCTTAAAGGCTATTTTCCTTTTTAGTCTTCCAACAAGTTGCAAAGTTTGAATAATCTCAAAGCCATTTTCTTTATCTATTGAGTAAGAATAACTGAATTTAAGCTTTAAACTGGGGAGCTCGTCTTTATACCTTATACGGTTATCAACCATGAGTTTGATGATAAAAATATCCTTCAACTCAGTGGAATTTACAAATTCAGAATATTTATCCATTCTTTCACCTCTCAAGCTGGAATAATTTTTCTACCAGTTGCCTGTTTTTTAGTAACGACAAAATCTTTTACTTTTAATGACTTCCAGCCCTCCTGGGTTTGAGTTAGTGTTATTCGTTTTAATATGTTCTTAATCTCCTCTATTTCCCTTTTAATCTCAATCTCACTTTCATACCTACCCATGGCATAGGATATCAATTTCAGGATTAGTGAGTTAAGGCTTATACCTTCCTCCTGAGCCAAATCGACAAGCTTTTTGTGTAAAGAAGGGGGTAGTCTCAGCAGAAGTCGTCCACTAAAATTCCTTTCTGCCAAAGGTTCTGGCAATTTTTTACCCCTTTTGATTGCAGTTTCTATGTAAAGTTCTTTTGCCTCGTCAAGCATTTTAAGGACTTCTTCTAAAGTTTCACCGTAAGTTAGACATCCGGGTAGCTCTTTTATCCAGGCAACATATCCCCCTTCCGGATCAGGTTCAATTTCAATTCTGTAAGGTTTTTTCATATATTTTTTAACCAGTTCACGAATTTTTTTGTCTTTCATACCAGTCCTCCAGGTTTAAAATTTTTGCAATTTTTTTCAAATAAACTCGTTTAACTCTGCGGCCCTTGATGGTTGGAATTGTAATCTGATCATCTTCGTAATCCACTCCCTCAACGGGTTTGGTGAGAACAAAGATATTATGACTTCCCTTTTTATTAACAAGTTCAAAACCGAACGCTTCGAGGATTTTAGCCAATTCATCGTATGAAAACTCTGCAGGAAATCTGAGTAATCTCTCAACCCTTTTTAAAAGTGATTTTCCCATTTAGTATCATATACGATATCACATGAAACTAAGAGTGTCAAGTAGTCGATCTTCGTCAAAAATAATCTACCCGAAAAGATACCGTTTCCTCAAATTTACCTACCACACAATTAATTTCAGGGGCTACCTCCCAATATACTTCTCTTCTAACAAAATCCAATATTTCAAAAAAG
>JALXCE010000355.1 GCA_026991055.1 Caldifarciminota bacterium
CAGCAAATGGCTTTCCAAGAAAATCCTCTATACTCTGTGTTACGTTACGTTCAACCTCTTCCGGGATATCCCATGAAACCTCGTAAGCTATGGTTTCAAGGCTAACAAGGTTTGAAAGTGCCTCATCACCCGTATCTATCCCTAATTTGCAGGACACAGGCTCTCCGTCTTTTACTATTATCTCACCCTCGCTCTCATCTGTGAAAATCCTGATAAAGGCGGAACGTTTTTCAAAATTGAGAAGCCACAGTACGTCTTTGATGGTCATCTCGCCAACAGGGCTTTTATTGTCGATGGCTTCGATTATTTTCGTGACAATTAAGTCAGGCGATAAGGAATCCGGCACAAAAATGTAAAAATTCTCATCTGGAGGTGTTGGATTTATATTTTCTGGATGAAGATAAACGAGCTTTGCAAGTAGATTAACTTCTCTAAGTTTGAAGACAAGTTTCAGCGGATTAAACCTTTTTATCCCATATGTAAGCAGCATTACATCCGGATTTTCGGATGTAATGAATTTTAATCCCTCATCCTCCTCTCCTGCAGTAAATGCTTTAAAACCCAATTTTTCAAACTCATTGGAAATTGACTCCAGGAAAGGCTCATTCTCACCGATTAATAGTATTTTTTCCATCATTTACCTCCTGCCTTTTATTAAACATCAACCCCCTATAAAAGTCAAGAAATTAGGCCAAAATTGAGATAAATAAAAAACTTTCCGCTATCAAACGTTTCTCTCCACCCGCTTTACCATCTCTTTGTCATAAGTGCTCATTACATCGTGGCGGGTAAGTATGCCAATACACTTTTTGCCATCCTCAGAAACGACTGGCAGTGCATCCACACCCTCTTTGATAAATATGCTCAATGCCTTCTGCAGGCTATCTTCTGGTGTAAGATACGGAATATTATCCCTTACAACATCGCCCACAATTAAAATATCTTTTAGATTCTCAAGCTCTCCTCCGAAGACAACTGACCTCAGGTCATCGGTATAGAGCACCCCTTTGAGATCACCCTCTTTTGAGACTACAGGGAAGCAGGCGATCTTTCTGATAGCGGCCTTCTTTAGCGCATCTTTGACCTTCATGTCCTCAGGGATTTCTACAACATTTTTCTGTGGCGACGACAGTGCATCCTTGACCTTGATATCCTCCAGGATATCCACAATAAACTCTCCTCTGTGTGCCGGCGAGTCGAAGCGAGTCTGAACCTGCTCGTGGTAAATGGTCCAGTCTCCAGATATTAGAAATGCAAGGGATGCAGCAAGTGTAATTGGAACAAGAAGGTCATAATTTCCGGTCATCTCTGCCACCATCACAATCGTGGCAATGGGCACCTTGGCGGCCGCAGCAAAAAAGGCCCCCATCCCAACCAGAATAAATGGTGAAATGTCAGTTATTCTCGGGTCTATATGGACAAATAGCTTACCAATCATTCCTGCAAACATACCACCTATAACGAGAGACGGAGCAAAGACACCACCTGAGCCACCAGAGCCTATGGTCAAAGATGTGGCGATGATTTTTCCCAGTGATATAAAGAGCATCATCCAGATACCAATTTTCCCTACCATTGCAAGCTGAAGCCATCCATAGCTTGTCCCTGCAACATGTGGTAGAAAAACGAGGATAATCCCCACAAGTGCAGCGCCAACCATGGGCTTAAATATTGCTGGAATGCGTAGTTTCTCGAACTTTTCCTCAGTGAAGTAAAAGGTTTTCACATATAGATAAGCCACAGGAACCACAGCCACACCAATTATGGCAAAGTATATGAGATCCATAACATTAAACCTGTATTTTGGCGTAATAAATATGGGCTTCCAGGTGGCAAAAAATCCGAAGACTGCATAAGCCACGATTGCTGAAATAATGGATGGAATTACCGCTTCGGTCTCAACATCAGCTCCTTTGTACAGCACCTCAACTGAGAAAAGCGCGCCTCCCAGAGGGGCACGGAAAATAGAGCCAATACCTCCACCAACACCAGCTATGAGCAGTATTCTCCTGTCCCTGTCACTGAGCTTCAACTTTGTCGCCAAATACGAGCCAAATCCTGAACCAATCTGTGCAATAGGCCCCTCACGGCCGGCAGAACCCCCGGTTCCAATCGTAATTGCTGAAGCTATGGTTTTAATAACGGGTACAATGGGTCTCACATATCCTCTATATCTGTGAAACGCTTTAATCACGGCGTCTGTTCCATGACCAGCCGCCTCCGGTGCAAAATTAAAGATCAATAAACCAGCAATAAGCCCGCCAATGGTGACAGAAACCAGCAGCAAGAATGGGTCCCCCATAACAATTCTGACGGTTTCCCTACCCGCTTCACCAAACGGAATGGGGAATTTGTAGTGGGCAAATCTCTCGATAGCAAATTCCTGAGTAATTTTTATTGCCCATGTAAAAACGGCAGAGCCGAAACCAGCAACTATTCCAACGAGGACAGCAAGAACAAACCACTTGGTTACATGCGAAATCTTATAGTCTCTCTTTATCTTTTTAACATCCAGCATGAGCTTTTACTCCCGTTTTTTAAATTTCCTCCATTATTTTGATGCTCGAAGAAGCCCCTATTCTCTCGGCACCAAGCGCATAAAAAGCGCAAACTGTGTAATAGTTTCTAACTCCCCCGGCAGCTTTTACTTTTATTTTGCCATCTGACACAACGCTCAAAAGAGATACATCAAAGGCCGTGGCACCTGACGGACCAAATCCAGTAGAAGTCTTAACGAAATCTGCACCGGCATCCATAACAAGCCTGGTGGCATCTATCTTTTCCTCATTGGTCAAATAAGCGGTCTCGATAATTACCTTAAGAACATGCTCATTACCTATTTCTCGCTTAACAAGCTCGATATCTTCTCTTACCTCTTTGAATTCTCTTGATTTCAAGAGCCCTATGTTCATAACCATATCGATTTCAGTGGCGCCGTTTTTAATGGCCTCCGATGCCTCATATGCCTTTGACCTTGAGGATGAGGCCCCAAGTGGAAATCCCACTACAGAGCATAGTGTGGCGTTTATCCCCTCTTCATTCGCAATTTTCGCAAGAATCGGGATGGCATAAGAATTTACACAAAAC
>JALXCE010000356.1 GCA_026991055.1 Caldifarciminota bacterium
TCGAACAGGTATATGAACCTATTCTGCCTTCTCTACACAAAGTAGAGGAAGAGATTGTTAATAGACTGTCCATTGATTACGATTTCCCTCTTAAAAAATACATTTCAATGGGCAAAAGATTAAGGCCCGCCTCACTTCTATTTATGGCAAGGGCATACACAGGCCTTGAGAGAGGTGCCATTATTCTTGCAACGGCCATCGAACTCATTCATGCATCATCCCTCATACATGATGATATTGTGGATGAGGCACAGTTTAGGAGAGACAACCTTGCCCTGAACTACCGCTTTGGCAACTCTGTCGCTGTTCTTGCCGGAGACTTTGTCTTCTCAAGAGCAATTATGGCCACAAATGAGCTTAGGAATCCTGATATAATGGATGTTTTCCTCTCATCGGTGCTTGTTATGGTTGAAGGCGAGTTCCTTGAGGAAATCCTTAAATTTGAGGACAGGCTAAAGGAGGATTTTTACTACAAAGTCATTTACAAGAAAACTGCCTCGTTGTTTGAAGCAAGTTTTAAGCTCGGAGCCCTATGGCGTGGAATGAATTCAGAAGTTCAGGAAACGGCCCGGAAATTGGGCTACAACTTCGGCATGGCGTATCAGATCATTGACGATTGCGAAGACCTTTTCTCCGATACGGATAGCGACATAAGCCTTGAAAAAATAACCCTTCCAGTAATTGGTGCGCTCATAAACTCAAGTAACCACCATGAAATATCCCTCGACATGGAGCTTGAGGAACTAAAAAGGTTTGTGATCGAAAATGATGGCTATGAATATGCCCTCGGGAAGGCAAAAGTATTTCTCGATAACGGCATAAAATTATTGGAGAAATTGCCTGATAGAGATGTCGTTGAAAATCTTGAAAACTTTTACAATTATCTGAACTATAAACGAGAAGAAGTTTTAAAAGGCGTCCTTAACGCATCTTCTGCCTGAGATCCCACAAAATTTTTGTCACTCCCTTGCACTTAGCACAAGGTATCTATTTCTGGAGGGCAAAATCTACCGCTTTCAGGGCGTGTATTCTGGTAGTATCAAAAACTGGTATGTCAACATGCTCCTGCTTGATAAGTAATGGTATTTCTGTGCAACCCAGGACCATCCCTTCGGCACCCAGCTGTTTCAGGTTCTCTATTATTTCAAGATACTTTTTCCTACTTTCATCCCGTATTATCCCAACCACAAGTTCATCATAAATAATCCTGTGAATAACCTCTCGCTCATCCTCTGACGGAATTATTGTTTCTATTCCATGCTTTTCAAATCTTTTTCTGTAAAAATCACCTTCCATGGTAAACTTCGTGCCCAGCAATCCCACCTTTTTAAGTCCCTTCTTCTTTATTTCCTCCGCCGTAGCATCAGCGATATGTATCATGGGGATTTTCACATTTTCCTGAACCTGATCGAACATCTTATGCATGGTATTAGTGCAGATTAAAAGCACTTCTGCCCCCGCATTCTCAAGTCTTCTTGCAGCATCAATAATCACTTGAGTGAGCTTCTCCCACTCTCCTCTATGCTGAAGTTCCTCAATTTCAGCGAAGTCAAAGCTGTAGAGTATCACCTTTGCCGAGTGCACACCACCAAGTCTTCTATTTACCTCTTCATTTATGATTCTGTAGTACTCAGCTGAGGATTCCCAGCTCATTCCGCCGATAAGGCCTATGGTTTTCATGGCTAAAAATCAGGGGCGGGGCGCCTTCGGCGCCCCGCCCCCCACTCTCCTCTACTCCATTTCAACAAACCTTCCCTTGAGTTTCTTCAAAACCTCGGGAAGGGTTGTGTATTCCATTTCTGCAAGCCCTACTCGATGCGGCTCAAACGGTCCCATAGCCCTCATGTAATTCGCCATCTGATTGGCTATTCTTCTCGCCTCATCGAAGGAAGGATCATCAAACATATCTCTCGGACCAATGAGTTTTCCATTAGCAAGCTGGAAACCAGCAGCTATCACGCGTGGAGGACCATCAAACCTCGTTGGATTGGCCTGATGGAATGCAACCGGCATTAGTGGCCCGTGATGCGAACCTCTCATCCATCCCGCAACAAGATGAGGCATGGCAAAAGGTTCAACAATCTCACCTACAGCCGGGAATCCAGACTGGGCCCTGACAATCATAACAGGGTCGTCCTTTCCTACATACCTTCCCGCCATCATAGAGAGCCTCTGGGTCGAGGAAACAGCAGCAATCTCGTTATCAGATTTTCTCCTCACCGACTTAATGATATAGTGTTCCATGGCTCCAATCAGTGACAGCATGTCATACATCTCTTCCGGCATGGAGAACTCTACTTTTTTATTTTCAAATACATCAATAACCTCGAAAATAAATCCACCATGAAGTTTGGGATCAATCACCAGTCCCGCAGTATTAAAGGGGTCTGCAAAGATTTTGAACAATGGGTAGTTCCATGCACCCGGTGAGGTTTTGTCCGCCATAAAGATTATCACAGGCTCACTTGGCCGTTCTTCAAACTCCATCTCGGCTGTTCCAGGTCCCATCCCCTTAATATTTCCACTAAATGTGTCGGTAAGTAAGTCCTGCCCGGCTCCGTATAACTTGAGCCTTTTAGCTTCTTCCGTACATTCCATGAATATATCCCATGCCAGCTTGTGAATCTCTCCGTTCTCCACCCCCTTATCGTGGGTCATGATTAACTGTAAGTCGTCTCCCACACGAAGAACATGAAAATCAATGATAACACCGGCTTCTTTGGCTTTTCTCAGTTCCTCCTCCGCTACTTCCATCAACCTTGGATGCATCCCTGAATGGCCAACATATCCCCCTATGTCAGCCTTTATCACAGATAGTGTGACTTTCATCTCATTTTACCTCCTGTGAAGTTTTTTCTACACTCCCTAAAAGTTCAGAAATATCCTTCCCCTTGAGATTCTCCTTCCAGATATCAAGGACAAGAATCGTTGCCCCATACACATCAAGCTTAACAAAAAATGGCCCGAATGGGGCAAATTTCTCAACATATTGCATAAAATCAATCATATTTGCAGGACCGACAACTCCAATCCTGACGATCGAGCCCTTTTCCTGGGTCTGGCGTATGATTTT
>JALXCE010000357.1 GCA_026991055.1 Caldifarciminota bacterium
CACCAGGTACTTCATAAGATTCTACCGTGAAAAACTTCCGTACCCTATCTATTAACCTGTTGACACTAAAAACTCGAGATGTTAGAAAATCAAGATCATCGCTTTTGCGATGGTTGTATCTAAACATAATTGCTGTTCCACCAGCGAGATAAAAATACCGAAAGTGCTTCTGTACTTCACGTGCCAGATTGAGCATTTTCTCCATTTTCTTTCCACCTTTTGATCCAGTATCTAACCCCTCTTTTTATGTCAGGATAGCGACTGACCACGCTGTAAGTTTCTTCTGGATACATGCGATAGAGCCTTTTAATATCCTCAAATTTACCGTAAGTAAGTACCTTCAGAATAATACTCTCGAGAGGTGCCTTTCCGTCCAGAGCATCCCAGACGAACTTTCTGAATGGCTCTGGAACCTCCACCCACTCCTTATAAACCATCTTTATTCTCTTAACTTCACCATGCGTTTTCATACCTAAATTATACACATGCCTGAAATCGAGTCAAAATCTCTGGAGCTTGTTCGAAAATTCCCCCCTCCTCTCCTCCCCCCACGCACTTTGTGCGTGGGGGGAGGAACAAGGTGGAGGGTAAATTTATCCTCAAAAATCAAAGAATTTGAGATTTTCTCGAACAGGTTCAAATCTCTGGCATATTTTCAAAATAATGCTAAGGGAGGTAGTATAAATGGAAAACTTGAGATGGGATTTGCTATTTGTAAATACTCCTCCTATGCCCAATAACTATATCCTCGCCATAAATGTCAAAAATGACTCTATAATCCTCTATTCTGAATCTGTATGTTCCTATCTTAGGAGGCATCAGTTATTTCCTCAAGAGATTTCGTTCTGCCCTCTCTGTAATCAAGCCGTGCCTCTTCAATTGAATGTATATATTCTTCACTCGAAAGTGCCAATATATCTTCAACTATGTCTTCAAGGCTCTCTTTGATGGTATCTGATATCAAAGATTTCAATTCCTCCACTGTTAAATCTTTTACCTTTATATCCATTTTGACACCTCCAAAAATAGCTACTCAATGTTATATGCTACCATTTGGTTAAAAATTGTCAAGGTAACTTGAAGATTTCCCCTTCTTGCGTGGGCAAGGAGATTTTGCGAGTCCTCACTATTCTATTTATCCTCAAGGGTTGTGTGTTGTGAAAAATTCCATAAAATAATCCCCCTATGCCAGCTGAGAAAATCATTGTCCGCGGAGCACGGGTTCATAACCTCAAGAACATCAACGTGGAGATACCGAGGGATAAGTTTGTTGTCATAACCGGTCTCTCGGGCTCCGGTAAATCCTCACTTGCCTTTGATACACTCTACGCGGAAGGGCAGAGACGCTATGTCGAATCTCTCTCTGCCTACGCAAGACAGTTCCTTGGACTGATGGAAAAGCCCGATGTGGATTTTATCGAGGGGCTCTCACCTGCTATCGCTATCGAGCCCCGCAAAGCCTCAAAAAACCCACGTTCAACCGTTTCAACAGTCACCGAGATATACGACTATCTGCGACTTCTTTTTGCCCGCATAGGAATCCCCCACTGCCCTGAGCATGACATTCCTCTAAAATCCCAGACTGTTGATGAAATCGTGGATGTAGTGCTGAAGCACCCTTCAGGAGAGAAAATCCAGATTCTTGCCCCCATGGTCAGGGGCAGAAAGGGTGAATTTAAAGACCTCTTCGAAAGAATCAGAAAACTCGGATTTGTCAGGGTTCGTGTTGACGGAAAAATTTATCGAATCGAAGAGGTCCCGGAGTTAGAGAAATACAAAAACCACACCATCGAGATTATTGTTGACCGAATAAAGCTTAAGGAAGGTATCAGATCCAGGCTTGCAGACTCCATTGAGCAGGCCCTGAAGGTCGCAGATGGGCTTGTAACCATAGTTTATGAAGATGGGAAAGAGGAAATTTTCAGCGAAAAGCTAATGTGCCCCATCTGCGGATTTTCTATGCCAGAGCCAGAGCCGAGGCTATTTTCATTCAACTCTCCCTACGGGGCATGCCCGGCATGCAATGGATTGGGTGTGAAAATGGAAATTGACCCCGGACTTCTCATCACAAATCCTGACCTGACCATCTACGAAGGGGCAATCAGACCCTGGGGAGTGCCAAACCCTTTCATTGAAAACAAACTCGATCGGCTCGCTGCAATCTACAAGGTGGACCTCGAGCGCACTCCCTGGAAAGAACTCCCTGAAGAACTAAGAAACGTCATCCTCTATGGCACCGAAGACCCAAGGGAATACTCACTGAATTCAGACAATTTTGAGTCCGATTATTACTTCTACGAGGGTGTAATCCCACATCTATGGAGAAGATATAAAAGTACTGAATCAGACTGGGTGAAAAATGAAATAGAAAGCTACATGGTCAAGAAAACCTGTCCTGTTTGTGGAGGCTCGAGACTCCGAAGAGAAGCACTTTCAGTAAAAATCGAGGGCAAATCCATTCACGATATTACCCGAATGACCATAAAAGAGGCTTATGATTTCTTCATGGAATTTAGTCCCACAGGGAAGGCAGAAATCATCGCGCGGCAGATTCTAAAAGAAATTCGCTCAAGACTTGGATTTCTGCTGGATGTAGGCCTTGATTATCTCACACTTGATAGGCCAACTGAAACCCTCTCTGCCGGTGAGGACCAGCGGGTGAGGCTGGCAACCCAGATAGGCTCAGGACTCACCGGTGTGCTTTATGTTCTCGACGAGCCCACAATAGGCCTTCATCCAAGGGATACCGCAAGACTGGTTAATACACTCCTTAAACTCCGAGACCTTGGGAACACCGTAATCGTTGTCGAGCATGACAAATACACAATTGAGCATGCAGACTTCATCATAGACCTCGGCCCCGGAGCCGGTGAGAAAGGGGGCTATGTGGTGGCAAAGGGCACTCCCGAAAAGATAAAGAAAAGCACAAAATCGCTGACCGGCAAATATCTTTCAGGGAGAAAAAGGATACCTGTCCCAACCGTCAGAAAGAAACCCACCGGAAAGTGGCTAATCATCGAGGGGGCACGGGCCAACAATCTGAAAAACATCACCGTGAAGATTCCGCTGGGCCTTTTTGTGGTGGTAACCGGTGTTTCAGGCTCTGGAAAGTCCACTCTGGTGCAGGATACGTTAAAAAATGCCCTCATGAGACATTTCTACAATTCCAGGGTGGATGTGGGAGAGCATGATAGAATTTTAGGACTGGAATTTATTGACAAGGTGGTGGATATTGACCAGTCACCTATTGGAAGGACCCCGAGGTCCAATCCTGCAACCTATACATCAGCTTTTACACCCATTCGAGAGCTTTTCGCATCTCTGCCCGAGGCCCGGATGCGGGGATACACACCTGGTAGATTCTCATTCAACGTAAAGGGTGGCAGGTGTGAGGCATGTCAGGGTGAAGGATTTGTTAGGATCGAAATGCAATTTCTGCCAGATGTCTATATTCCCTGTGAGGTTTGTAAGGGCAAAAGGTACAACAGGGAAACGCTCGAGGTTAAATACCGGGGTAAATCTATAGCGGATGTGCTCGACATGAGCGTTGATGAGGCTTATGAGCTTTTCAAAGACATTCCAGCTATTGAGAGGAAACTGAGATTGCTCAAGGAAGTGGGACTTGGATACATCAAGCTGGGCCAGCCTGCCACAACCCTCTCAGGAGGAGAGGCTCAGAGGATAAAACTTGCAAAAGAATTATCAAAAGTGGCAACAGGAAGGACACTCTACATCCTTGATGAGCCCACAACTGGCTTGCACTTCGAGGATGTGAAAAAACTCATCTCTGTTCTTAAAAAATTGGTTGATCGTGGAAACACTGTTCTCGTCATCGAGCACAACTTAGATGTGATCAAATCAGCAGACTGGATCATAGACCTCGGTCCCGAAGGTGGAGACAAAGGGGGACTTGTCATAGCCGAAGGTCCACCTGAGGTTATAGCCACCACACCTGAATCAATCACCGGAAAATTCCTCAGCGAAGAACTCCACATTCCGAAGAGGAAGGTTAAAAGGAGATAAAATCATTCGGCTAAACATGGAGTAGTTCTCCCTCTTGGCCTTTTCGCATAAAAATGAAGCTGTAGCCCCTCTCCTATATCCTCTCCCCGCAGCCGATTTACGCGTGGAGAGGGAGCTTTTTCTTGGATAGTAAGGTAATGTTTAGCATAAATACTTCCCTTCGATGATTTGTAAATTCTGAGTATCAAAAATTAGAAACTATCCAATCTCACGGGGTAACATCTGCGAATGTCTACTGTAACAGACTATCTCACAAATTTTCAATCAAAAATTGAGATAAATTTCTCTTTACAGGCTGTAGTAAAACCATCATTCCGCTATAAACTTTTCATCTTAAGAGTAAGCCTATTTATTTCATTCCCTGCAAGTCTGGCTTAGGGAGCGATGCTATAAGCACGTTCCCTCCTCAGCTTGCGAAGCAAGCGGGGGTGGGTGAAGAGAGAGGGCTTTCCGTTTGAGATCATAAAAATTAAGATGCCTCTGCCACTTAAAGGCCTGAATGTTTGTTTTTACACACTCCTCTTAAGATCAAACAGTACAAGGCCGGTGGGGACTTTGGGATAAAAATCGGTGGATTTCTCAGGTAGGAGTTTACCTGATACTGCATACTTCCAGACGGTTCCCACATCTGGTGGATGAAGAATGAATAGAGTGCTCGCTTCGGACCTTTTCAACATGGAGACACCCTCCTCAATTTCCCTGAAATAACTGATCTCACGGTTGTCCCTCAAAAAATTGATCTCCAGATACTCTGGTCCTGTCAGCTCCTCATCGTATAAAAGTCCAGAGATTCCATCTTCGGTGATAATCCCGATTGAGCGCTTATTGTCCTCCATGAACTTTTTAAGCTCATCAATACTGGCAAATTTCTTTGCATTTCGTGGGACGTTAACTTTCCAGCTTACTGCCCGATGTGTCGGGAGAATCACCACTCCTGGATCATAGATGGACGCTACAGTTACCATCCTGTAGTTGTATGGCCCTTCGTGCCCATGTTTTTTTCTCATTTCATCCCGATAGAGCAGGGCAGTTTTAAACCTGTGATGACCATCAGCAATTACAAATTTACCATTCCTGAAGCAGTCTTCAATGTTCTGTCTCCTTACATACCAGACAGTATGAACTTCTCTATGAAGTGTGTATATCTCCGGCTCACCTTCGATGAAACTCTCAAAATCCCCGCATCTATCGGTGAGAAGGAACACCTGGCCAAAGTTAACCTGCGTGGCTCTAAGAAGGTTTAATCTATCTTCAACCACCTTCGGGAAAGTCCTTTCATGGGGGAAAACATAAGACTCCCCATCTTCTGGTAGCTTTAAAATGCCGATCACGTGGGTGCGTTTGTACTTCCTGCCTCCCACCTCAAACTCAACCTGGTAAATGTAGTATCCGGGCTCAGGGTCAACTTTCAGTACTCCCTGCTGTATAAATTCTTCATACGTGAGTTTAGCTAACTGGTAATCTCTTCTATCGAATCCACCGGGAAGGATAATGCGTGCGATATTGTATGGATTTTTGAGGTATTTCTCATACTGCTCAGGGGTTATCTTGTCATAAGGCAGGGAAATTGGGGGAATTCCGTTTTGCGTGGTATTTTTCTTGAATCTTATTCCCTTAAAAGGCTTAAGCATGATAAGAAAGTGGAGCCGGGGGGATTTGAACCCCCGACCTCAGGAGTGCGATTCCTGCGCTCTCCCAACTGAGCTACGGCCCCATGGCGGAGAGGGAGGGATTCGAACCCTCGGAAGGGGTTTTAGCCCCTTCGCACGATTTCCAATCGTGCCCCTTCAGCCAGGCTCGGGCACCTCTCCAGCGGACTTGAATTATACTTTGCCCCTCCAAAAATTTCAATTTTACTCAAGCCTGTTAGAAAAATTTCAAGACCTTTAATTTTTAATGAAAAATTTGCCCCCACTTTTCATTCCTTTTGCCACGCACAAAGTGCGTGGGAAAGGATAGGAGGGGGAATTTCGAACGAGCTCGATTCAAATCAAATTTTCCCCGGAATTACCCCCCCATTTTCCTGACAAAATACCGGTTTTTTAGTGTGTTCCTTCTTCCCAGCTTGTTAGATAGTGTTTTTGCTCCTCGGTTAATTTATCAATCTCAATTCCCATGGACTGGAGCTTCAGGCTTGCAATCTCTCTATCTATCTCATCGGGCAGGGTATAAACCTTTTTTTCGAGCCTGTTCAGGTTTTCCTTTATATACTTCACTGCGCGTGCCTGATTGGAGAATGACATGTCCATGACCGTCGGGGGATGCCCCTCTGCCGAGGCGAGGTTTACCAGCCTGCCCTCTGCCAGCAGATAAATCCTCTTTCCATCTGGTAAAGTGTACTTTTTCACATTGGGCCTTACATCCTCAATCGAAACGGCCATCTTTCTCAAGCCAGCGACATTGATTTCCACATCGAAGTGGCCGGAATTTGCAAGAATTGCCCCATCTTTCATCTTTTCAATGTGAGGCAGGTCAATAACGTTCTTGTCTCCTGTAACGGTCACAAAGAAATCACCAATCTCAGCCGCTTTTTCCATAGGCATAACTTCAAAGCCATCCATAACTGCCTCAAGTGCCCTCACTGGATCAACTTCTGTGACAACTACCCTTGCTCCCATTCCTTTTGCCCGCATTGCAAGGCCTCTGCCACACCAGCCGTAGCCGGCCACCACAAAAATAGAGCCAGCGATCAGTAAATTGGTGGCTCTCAATATGCCATCTATGGTTGATTGGCCTGTTCCATACCTATTGTCAAATAGGTACTTTGTCTTTGAATCATTTACCGCGATTATTGGGTACTGGAGAACACCGTCCTTCTCCATCGCACGGAATCGAATAACACCGGTGGTCGTCTCTTCCGTCCCACCCCACACCTTTCGGGCAAGCTCTGGAAGTTTGCTATGCAGATAAGCTGTGAGGTCACCCCCGTCGTCCAGAGTGACAACGGGTTCAATCTCAAGGACGTTTTTGATATTTTCGTAATATTCATCGGCCGAATCACCGTGCACGGCAAAGACTTCGATGCCATAATCTTTGACAAGTGATGCAGCCACATCATCTTTTGTGCTCAGGGGATTTGAAGCCGAGAGCCTCACATGGGCACCAGCCGCTTTGAGCGTGATCATCAGTGCAGCCGTCTCTGGTGTTACATGAAGGCAGGCCCCGATATTCATACCTTTAAAAGGCTTCTCTTTCTCGTATTCCTCTCTAATTTTTGCAAGAACAGGCATGTGGTCCATTGCCCACTCGATCTTCTTTTTTCCAGATTCGTTTAAAGACAAATCTTTAACCCTGTATTTCATTCGTGACCTCCATTTTTTGCAAATTATAAAGCAGTTTGACAGCACGCGTCATGAATAATATAAGTAATGCTATGGACGAGTATCTTCTCATAATAGCCCAGTACTCGCTCCACCCCTTCAAGCTCAGTGAAAATGTTAAAACTGAGGTAAAGAAAAGGATTATTGACACCTTTGGGGTCGCTATTGCCGCTCTTCCCCAGCTAAAACCCTACTTTCAGAAATTCCTCTTCGCTCAGACCTCTAACGGCTCAAGCATTCTGGGGACCGACGTAAAGGTCTCACCAGACCATGCAGCTTTCTTCAACGGTTTTTTGGCAAGGTACCTTGATTTTAACGACACTTATCTTTCAAGAGAGCCCCAGCATCCTTCAGACGTGATCATGCCTCTCCTTGCACTGGCTGAATTTGATGGAAATTCAGGTGCCGAGCTTATCGAAGCCATCGCAGTCGCCTACGAAATAGACACGGCGCTTTGTGACTGGGCAAGCCTCAAAGCTAATGGATGGGACCATGTTAACTACATCGGAATTGCCACCGCTGCAGCCGCTTCAAGACTTCTTAAACTTACGCTTGAGCAAGCCATGAATGCAATTTCCGTAACCGTGACATCCAGCATAGCGACGCGACAAACGAGAACTGGTGAAATTTCTATGTGGAAAGGAGCAGCGGCAGCAAATTCTGCCAGAAATGCTATCTTTTCAACACTAATAGCATCGACTGGTGTCACAGGACCTCGCGAACCTTTCACAGGTCCTTTTGGATTCATAAATCAGTTGCTACATCAAGAGAAACTGAATGACAGAGCATTTGATAGATTGAAAAGTTTTTCGTCACCTGAGCGCATTCTGGACACACATATAAAAGTCTATCCTGTTGAGTACATGGCACAAGGAGCTATCGAGGCTATGCTCTCTTTGGACGTATCACCGGCCCAAATAAAGAGAGTGCTTGTGGAAACATTCGAAATGGCGTATAGTATCCTTGCAAAGGATAGCGAAAGATGGAAACCTGAAACTCGAGAAACTGCCGACCATTCACTTCCCTACCTTGTTGCCCGTGCTCTCTTTGATAAAACGATAAATGAGGGCTCGTTTACTGCAACTAAGATAAAAGACCCGGGACTGAGAAAATTTATAGAGGAGAAAGTAGAGGTACAGGTGAACAAAAAGTACTCTGAAATGTATCCAGAGTTTCTGCCGACAAAAGTCAGGCTTGAGCTCAAGGACGGCAAGGTAATAGAGCGAGAGGTACTCGTACCCCGTGGACATGCGAAAAATCCTCTTACCACTGAAGAAGTCCTCGAAAAATTCAGGAAAATTGCCGGTGATAAACGCGAGTTTCTCGACCTCGTTCTCCATCTTGAAGAAGTAAAAAACCTGGATTTGATTTTCAAATCTTTAAAACCTGGAGGTTTATGATGAAAATTTTTGAGGTAAGAGACCTCGATGCAGGAGTTAGATTGAAGGAGACCCTCTCAAGGGGAGAAACAATCGTGGCTCCTGGAGTATTCAACCCAATATCCGCAATGCTCGCCCAAAAACATGGATTTAAAGCCATTTATCTTTCCGGTGCGGCATTAACTGCCAGCTATGGCCTGCCTGACCTGGGACTTATCACCCTTGATGAAATCCTCTACATGGTGCGAAAAATCTATTCGATAGTGAATCTGCCCATAATTGTGGACGCAGATGTAGGCTTCGGTGGGGTCCTGAACGTTGCAAGAACCACAAAAGAACTCGAAGAGGCGGGAGCTGCCGCGATGCAGATTGAAGACCAGGAAATGCCAAAAAAATGCGGACATTTGAGCTCGAAAAAGCTGATACCGGCTGAGGAAATGGTTTACAAAATCCGGGCAGCAAGGGAAGTTAGAAAAAACTTGCTCATCATAGCTCGAACAGACGCAAGGGCGGTTGAGGGGCTCAGGAAAGCCATTGAACGTGCGCAGATGTATGCAGAAGCCGGAGCAGACATAATTTTTCCTGAAGCACTGATTAGTAATGAGGAATTTGAGCTTTTCAGGCGGGAAATTCACATTCCACTACTCGCAAACATGACTGAGTTCGGTCGCACACCT
The DNA here is from genome assembly GCA_026991055.1 of Caldifarciminota bacterium. Classification (GTDB taxonomy): domain Bacteria; phylum Hydrothermota; class Hydrothermia; order B15-G9; family WFZT01; genus WFZT01. The sequence goes on from JALXCE010000357.1 coordinate 9,400, forward strand.
TACACCACTGTGAAAGAATTCTCTGAAATGGGCTACAACATAGTGATTTTCCCCGTTACAGCATTGAGGATGGCCCTAACCGCAATAGAGGATACATATAGAGAGCTCTCAAAGAAAGGCACCCAAAGAGACCTCTTACCGCAGATGATGACGAGAGAGGAACTCTACCGTCTTATCAACTACTACGATTACGAGGAATTTGACAAGGAATTGAGCGGGAAAAAGGATGATTGGATTAGATAAGAGTGTTCAGGGCAAATACCGGCGTGCCAACTGGCTTGCCGAGCCTTCTTGACACAACTCCACACTTGATTTGGAGAAGCAGGAAAACTTCCCTCGATGCATCATCAAGAGTCTCAAAATTTGCGTGCCCCTTGGCAAGCACAATATCTGCTGAATCGAAATGCTCCATGAACTCCGCGCTCACCTCTTTAAAATCAACTCCGAGGGCATCAGAACCGGTTTCGATCACTTTGATACCGCTGATATCCAATCCCTCGAGGTCATAGGCGGTAACGTCATTCAACACGGGGCCACTTTTTACAGCGAGGAGCTTTTCTTCCACGTCGAGGTTCTTTAAAAAGTAGATATCAAACACCACCTCACCTGCGTTGTCTGCAATGAGCAGGAACTTCCGGGCATTCTGGAGTTTTTCTTTAAAGATCTCGTAGTGGTCAATGCCAAAGCCTATCTCAAAATTTCTTTTTAAGGTCTCAAT
>JALXCE010000358.1 GCA_026991055.1 Caldifarciminota bacterium
GGGTGGTCTTTTGAGGCCCCTTATTCTCTGGAACTACCACCTTTTCCTCGATTTTCTCCTTGAGTAAACCATCGATTTCCCTTCTTTTATCGGCAGGTATCCTGTGGGCAATGGCAAATTTTACCACCCTCTTTACATCATCCCAGGTTACAATTTTTCTGCCATCAAGGGCTGCGACTGCCTTTGCTGCACGGAAGGTTGTGATTTCCGCACGGTTGGACTTCACACCCAGAGAAATCATGAGCTCTGCAGTCTGGAGCATCAGATTTTCTGGAATTTCAACCTCGTCCAGAATTTCCCTGGCATGTGCAATTCGCATTTTAAGCTCATTCTGCTTATCTTCATACTTTTTCCTGAAACCCTCAGGGTCGCGGTCGTATTCTTCACGTCGTCTGTAAACTTCCACTCTCAATTTTGGGTCCCTTATAGGCTTAACTTCAATACTCAGGCCAAATCTATCGAGCAACTGGGGTCGCAGGTCTCCTTCCTCGGGATTCATACTTCCTATAAGAATAAATTCTGCAGGGTGAGAATAGGAAATTCCCTCACGCTCAACGGTATTCCATCCTGTTGCAGCGGCATCAAGGATGACATCCACCAGGTAATCGGGCAGCAAATTCACCTCGTCGATGTAGAGAATATTCCTGTTCGCACGGCCAAGAATGCCAATTTCAAAGCTTATGGTCTTCTCTTTCACAGCCTTTTCAATATTAATGGTGCCGAGAACCATATCCTCTGTGGCCCCAATGGGGAGTTCCACTATTTTCATGGGGATCTTCTCTACCTCGATGTGCTCTTTCTTTCGGCACTCTGGACACTGTCGTCTTTTATCGTAGGGGTAGCAATGGAAAGGGCACCCTTTTACAGCTTCGATCATGGGTAATATTTCTGCGAGGGAGCGCACGAGGGTGGTCTTACCTGTCCCCTTCTCACCGGTGAGGAGTACACCACCGACTTTTGGATTTACCACAGCAATGAGAAGGCCAAGCTTTAAATCTTCCTGATCAACAAAGGCAGTGAAAGGAAACATTTCGTATAAATTTTACACCTGCATGACGAATTTGACAAAAATAAGTTGAGCTCGTTCATTCGAAAATTCCCCCCTCCTCTTTTACTCCACGCACTTTGTGCGTGGCCCCCCGGAAAAACCCATGACTGATTTCTGCCAAGTTTTTAAATACCGCATGGATAACGGCAAGAAAGTAGGATTCACGCATAAAATACTTGATTAATCTAACTGCCAGTGATTAACATTTATTTTCAACGTTTCCCCTGGAGCGAGAGAAAAATGGGTGTAAGAATTATCGGTATAGGGAGTTATGTCCCCGAAAATGTCGTGACAAATTTTGATCTTGAGAAGTTCCTGGATACCTCTGATGAATGGATAAGAACGAGGACAGGAATAGTGGAGCGTAGAATTGCGCCCCCTGAAATGGCAACATCGGACCTTGCAACTGAAGCTGCAAAGGCAGCACTGAAGGACGCTGGAGTCACTCCTGATGAGATTGATATGATCATCGTTGGCACTGCCACACCTGATATGTTTTATCCAGCCACAGCCTGTCTCGTGCAGAAAAATCTTGGTATCAAGGGCAAACCCTGCTTTGACATGGAAGCTGCATGTCCTGGTTTTATCTACGGACTTGAGGTGGCAAGAGGGTTGCTCCATCTTCCAAACTACAAAAAAATACTTGTGATTGGTGCTGAAAATTTGACAAAGTTCATGGACCCGGAAGACCGTGCCACCTACGTGCTATTCGGTGACGGTGCGGGAGCCGCTGTCCTCACCATGGATGACACTCCCTATGGGATTATAACATCTCACCTTGGTGGGGATGGAAATCTTGGAGACCTGCTTTACCTGCCTGCCGGTGGCTCGAGGATGCCTGCCTCACGTGAAACAGTTGAGAAAAGATTGCATTACACGGTTATGAAAGGTCGTGAGGTCTTCAAATACGCTGTATTAAACATGCAAAAGGCAGCTTTAAAAGTTCTTGAGCAGGCTGGACTTAAAAAGGAAGATATCACATGGCTTGTTCCTCACCAGGCAAACGTGAGAATCATTGATGCCACAAGGGAAAAGCTGGGGCTACCACCTGAGAAGGTTTACATCAACATTGACAAATATGGGAATACAAGCGCAGCATCCATCCCCATAGCCCTCACAGAGATGAAACAGAAAGGTCTATTGAAAAAGGATGATATCGTTTTAACCGTTTCCTTTGGCGCCGGGTTCACATGGGGCGCCAATATCATTCGCTGGGGATAGTTGATGTACGCAGTAATCTTTGACCTTTTAAATCCTGAAGAGAAGCAGTTTGTCAAAAAGGGAGCAAAAAATTTTAAGTTTGCGGAAAAAGTAATTGCCATCTCAGATACGGAAATCGATGGAATTGAGACTCATCCTCGCGCGAATATCGGTGCCATGATAAACAGCCTCCTCGATGCAGGATACTCTATTATTTTCGCTTCACCGGCGATTGTTCCAGCCGATAACTTTCTTGAAAAAATTCCAAGCTGCACCGGTTGCTGGCTATATTCTGATTATATTGAAGCAGGTGAAAAGAAGGAGCTATTTGACTTCAACGGTGACTTTACCGAAAGATTCGATTTCGGTCACGTGGTGGTTTTAAATCAACCCATTGAAGTCCGCGCGCTCGATAGACTTAATTTCGCATACCTTTATGATCTTAAGCTCAAGATGATCGACAGAAAATCTCCATTTGTACACGTTAAGGAGCCACTTTACTCCACACTTGAGGTGGAAGATGACGAGCTTGCTAAGAAACTGCACTCGCGGAGTTTTAGATACCTGTTTTACAAGCCCGAAGAAGAGCTGGAATACGAGAAAGTTTTTAAGGATTTCCTTCTCCGCAACGATGCTTTCCTTGATGGGCACTACGAGAAGGTCTATGACCCCATCGAGAATTATGAGCTCATGGTGAGCGTCGTCATTCCTGTGTTAAACCGGGCAAAGTTCATTGGGACTGCCATCGAAAGTGTGCTCAACCAGGACTTTGATTCTTACGAGGTTATTGTTGTTGATAATGGTTCAACTGACGGCACACAGGACATTGTGAGAAAATACACACATACCGGGAAGGTAAGACTCTTTCAAAACCCAACGGGTACCATTGCCCTTGCCCTCAATACCGGGATAAGAAATGCACGTGGTAAATATATTTCACAGCTTGATTCCGACGATGTTTATCTTTCTTATACCCTTCGCTACATGGTGGAGGCACTGGAATCGAACCCTTACGCAGGACTTGCCATCTCATACTACGAGCTTATGGATGAGGCCGGTAATCCTCTTAAGGAGTTCGGGGTCATCAGGCATCTCGAATACGATAGAAACAATATTCTGAGGGTCGAAGGGGCAGGTGCTGTTCGCACCTGGAGGAAAAAAGTACTCTTTGAAATGGGACTCTTCGACGAAGAGAACTACGGAAATTACGGTGAAGACTACGACATGGTACTCAAAGTCTCTGAAAAATACCAGGTTATAAGGGTGCACAAGGTGCTCTATCGTTACAGAAAACATCCCGGATCAACAGACGTAACAAGACCGGCTTGGTACAGGCTCTTTACAAAGAATATGGCACGTCAGGTGGCATTCCGCCGCAGGCAACTCCGTAATTCTGTCTTGAGGATGTCAAAGGGATTGAAGGATGCCTGAAATCAGACACGACCCTGTCACAGGTTCTACAGTTATAATCTCCCCCGAGCGTGGTTTCAGACCGATTGCGTTTTCTCCAGATGAATACAGCGACACGGTAAATACATGCCCTTTCTGCCCCGGTAGAGAAGAGAAAACACCACCGGAGATCATGAGAGTTGAAAGAAACGGAAAGTGGATTGTCAGGGTGGTTCCAAACAAATTTCCTGCAGTGGTTTCAAAGGAACACAATGAGAAATTCTTCAGGCACAGATTTTACAGGGGAGAGCTCGCTACAGGATATCATGAGGTCGTGATTGAAACCCCGGACCACTTTAAAGACCTTGCAGATCAAAGCGAGGAGCATCTTTTTGAAATTTTAAAGGTTTACAGAGAGCGATACCGGGAGCTTATCAACAAACCCGGTATCAGATATGTGCATATCTTTCGCAATTGGGGGAAATATGCAGGAGCATCTCTGCCACATCCACATACCCAGATACTCGCTCTCAGGGCTATTCCCGAACATATAAAAAGGGAATTGGAGGCCATGAGGAAGAGGAAAGCCCTGTGCAGAGTTTTGGATATTGAGGTGAGAACCAAAGAGCGCCTGATAATGAACGAATTTGGATTTGTGGCAATAGCTCCCTTTGGCTCAAGATTTTCCTACGAATCCTGGATTGTCCCATCGGAGCACGAGTCGAGCTTCGGAGAGGCAAGTGATGAACGTCTCAAATATCTTGCAAAATTTCTACTCAAGCTTCTCATAGCTTATCGCATGGAACTTGATGGGTTTTCCTACAACCTCATAATACATTCAATCGAAAATCCTGATTTCCACTGGCATATAGAGATTTTACCGAGACTTGTGGGACTCGCTGGCTTTGAGGTGGGAACCGGGTACTACATTAACACCGTTTCGCCTGAAACAGCCGCAGAAAAACTTAGAAAACACCTCGCTAATTTATAGGCTTTCACTTCGAGCTGTTGTCCATTAAAATTTCCCTCTTGCAAAAGTTCGATATTTGAATTTATAATAATCCTTGCTTGGAATATGAATGTTTTATTTTGATTTTGGGGGTTACAAATTGAAAAACAAAGATGGATTGCCCTGGGTCATAAAGAGAAACAAAGATGGGATGGGGAATCCATCCTTTTATTTACTTCTCTTTTGCCCTTAATTTGAAAAGGAGGTGAGTTATGTTTTGGTTAATGCTTCTTCTGTCGTTCAATCTTACCTTTCATAAACTCGAGGTTCCCCAGCAAATCTTCACTATAAAGGACCACCTGAAACTTATTGAAGTTATCCCTAAAGTGGATAGCATGCCGTCAGATTCGAGCCAGATTTATTTAGGTTACACAAAGGACGGATTGGTCTTTTATGTCAGGATGTGGCAAAAAGAGGGCATAAATGCAAGTTCCCGCAAAAGGGATTCCGATGCCCTTTTCAAACAGGCAGAGGACGCGGTTTATTTTTTCATCTCTACAACTTCAGATAGACGAAACGCCTATTACATAGGTGTTAACCCTCTTGGCACCATCCTTGACAAAATTTACACCAGTAACGGAATCACGGAATGGGATGCAAACATTAAGGTAAAAACTCACAGAAAATCCAACTACTGGGATGTCTTCGTTTTTGTGCCTTTTAAAAACTTATCCTATACAAAATCCCCCTGGGGCCTTCAGGTGATGCGGGTAATCTCAAAAAACGCACACATTCAGCTACTTTATCCCACAAAGGAACTTTCCCCAAGAAACACATTGAGCTTTGAAATTGACTTCAATTATATCAAGAAAACCCGTGACTATAACCTTTACTTCGTTCCATCAGCAAGGATAGAGAGGAATCCATTTGCTGATAAAACCTATCAATTTAGCAGTGGCTTCACTACAAGATTCAAAAAAGGCTCTGGAGACCTGCTGGATTTTACCTACAAACCGGACTTCTCTGAGGTAGAGGCAGACATTATAAAAGTCGATATATCACGTCTCCCGGTAAACTATCCCGAGAAAAGACCGTTTTTTGTGGAAGGCAAGTCTATTCTTAATCTTCCAATCGGTTTGATCAGGACAAGAAATCTCGCCTATCCGAATTATGGACTGAAGTTCTACTCCGTAAGCGACATGAGTGCATTCGGGATATGGTACGTTGATGACGATTCGCTCGGGACAGTCTCTTTTACAAGAATCAGATATTCTCCTTCAAAAAACCTCAGCTTTGGCACCTTCCTTGATGCAAATTCTATAGGTTACAACGTGGTTTCAGGAGATATCTTTTATGCATTGAGAAAATACAGTCTCACGGCCAGAGCTCAGTATTCAAGGAGACTTGACCAATCTTCCAATCTATTCCACTTTGCGGTAAATAGGAATCCGATTCAGGGCTTTCATTTTAGATTTGAGGGTAGTTATATCGACAGCGCTTTCATTTCCCCTTTGAACATGCTTAACCTCTATTTCGACGGGGTAAAGTCGCTCCTTGTGGCTGCGGTTTATAAAAAATTCAGCGAAAATAATCACTATTTCGGCGTACACACAAATTATTCAGTAACACGTGACCTTTATGATAATTCTCTTGTTAGAAGTCGCGGGATGCTCTACTTCTCCGGTGGAAAACTCCCTTACCTTGGCGGTATTGGATATATTACACAGGATCTGGGGTATTTGAGAGGATACTATCCTGAAACCAGAGTAAACCTTTTGATGCTTGCACTGGCCTATCAAATCTCTGCCTGGAAAAACATGTACGTTGAGTTTTATAAAGGCCGCTATCTCGGCGGTGATCTGAAAAAGGTTGAAGGCGGATTTGCAGTTAGCCTTTACGGGGTTAATCTTGGTTTCAAACTCGACTATTTTAAGTCAAATTACGATGATAAGCGTGTTGCCCAGGTTTATGGCGAAATCCCTCTACCTTACAAAGTCCTCTTAAAACCTTATCTCAACTACACCGATGACAGGATGTTGAATAAGAAAAAGTTTCAACTAAATGGTATCCTGGCTTACGAACCATCTGCTTTTTCAGGGATTTACCTCGCTATCAATCGTCGTTACGAGGATGAAGGTATGGGCTTTGATTTAAAGCAGGATAAGGAGGTCTTCAAAGTTCAATTGGGTGTGTATCTCATAAGGTGAATTGTTTTAAACTTTAGGGGCTGGGTAATCCGCTTGAAAATAGGAAGTAAACCCTCACCCCATCCCTCTCCCGCTTTGCGGGAGAGGGAGACTGGCATTTTTTAATAAGAATTTTGCCCTTTTCGCAATTCTTTCACCCTCCAAGCAAATGACGAGGAAATTTTAAAGAGAATTTCTCCCTCATCCTCTCAAATTTGAAAAAACTGCAAGCATTGTCCTATAATACTTCCAGCATGGTAAATCTACTTTTTGGCATACATTGCCACCAGCCGGTGGGTAACTTCGATTACGTTATCAAACACGCCTTCGAGAAATCCTACAAACCTTTCCTCGAGACACTTTACAACTACCCTGATTTCAAGTTTTCCATCCACTATACAGGCCCACTTTTAGAATGGATTGAGCAAAACGAGCCTGAATTCTTTGAAATCATCCGCGAAATGGTCAGCAGGAAGCAGGTGGAAATATTCGTCAGTGGATTCTATGAACCTGTACTTGCTTCTATTCCGGAGAATGATCGCGGGGCACAAATTCTTATTGCCCGTGAATACGCCATTAGAAAGTTTCACTACATGCCCGATGGTCTATGGCTTACCGAACGGGTCTGGGACCCATCAATCGTGAAATCCCTTATCAAATCTGGCATTAACTACGTTCTCGTTGACGACTTCCACTTTCTGTCGGCAGGGTTTGACAAAGCTAACCTCCACGGCTATTACCTCACAGAGTCTGAGGGGCAAACCCTCGGAATATTCCCAATTGATGAGAAACTCCGCTATCTAACCCCATTTAGACCAGTTGATGAAACCCTAAAATATCTGAAAGAGCTACATGAAAGCCAGAAAGAAGCTGCCATCATCTTTGACGACGGGGAAAAATTCGGCATCTGGCCCGGGACCCACGACTGGGTTTACAAAAAAGGATGGCTCAAAAAATTCATAGAAGGCATTCTATCCCTCGACTTTGTCCGGACTTCAACCTACAGGGAATTTTACGAATCACATAAGCCCTTAGGAAGAGCCTACCTTCCTACAGCTTCCTATTTTGAGATGAGCGAATGGTCTCTGATGCCTGAAAAAGCCCTTAAATTCGTGGAATTTGTTAACAGACTCAAATCCGAAGGCATATTCGAGGAAAACAAAATTTTTGTCCGTGGGGGAATCTGGCAAAATTTCCTTGTAAAATACAGTGAAGCTAACAGAATGCACAAAAAGATGGTTTATATTTCCCGGGAGCTCAAGGACACTCCCATGGAGGAGAAAATTCCCATCTACAGGGCTCAATGCAACGATGCCTATTGGCATGGAATCTTTGGTGGACTCTATCTTCCACATCTTAGACGTGCGAACTATTCAAACCTGCTTGAAGCTGAGCGAAACCTCCCTGCACCAATCTTTGAAGAAATCGACATTGATTGTGACGGCTTTTATGAAATCTATGCGAGGACAAAATTTATCGTCGCGCAGATAAAGCCATCCTACGGTGGTGCCCTAACAGAGCTTTCCTCCCTCAAACAGGCATTAAACTTTCAGGACATCCTAATGAGAAGATTTGAGCACTACCACAAGGGCCTTGAAGAGACACACCATAATGACAGCGGAGTGGCCTCCATACACGAGATGCCCAAAAAAGTTGACAGAAAAAAACTGATTTACGATTGGTCAGAGAAATTTTCGTTACTTGACCACTTTATTGAAGGTTCTCCCGAGGCAAAGAGCCTTGCCCGCGTTGAATTTAAAGAACTGGGAGACTTTGTTAATCAGCCATACGAGTACGTCATGGAGAAAAATGGGGTAAAGCTCCACCGCTCTGGTGGTGTATTCGATGGGGAAAAACGCCTAATCGAGATTGAAAAAGATATAACTATCCCGCTCGAGAGACCTGAGGTTATTGCAAAATACAGGATTTCTGGAAGGTCGGGCAATGCAGTTTTTGCCGTGGAATTGAATTTCTCCATGCCCTCTGCCGATTCAAAAGCATCCCGTATCATCCTTGATGGCAAAATCATCGGCAGTTTCCACGACATACTTAATGCGAGGGGACACGAACTCATTTTAGACGACACCGTTTTCAACACAGCCGTAAAGCTCAGAAGTGAAAGGGAAACAGTTTTCAGGATATTCCCGGTTTATACTGTATCACAATCTGAGAGTGGTCTTGATTACACGTATCAGGAGACGGGAATTTTTATGTTTTTTGGTCCGGTTGAAGGGATATTTGAAAACACAATAACTATTTCGATACCTGGAGGATGAAATGCCAGAGTTAAGATATGACCCAATACGCCAGAGATGGACAATAATCTCTATTGAACGAGGCAGGAGACCTCACGAGTATGTTACCGAAAAGGAAGAGGTGAAGAAAGTAGACTCCTGCCCATTTGATTATGGGAACGAGCAGAGAACTCCGCCTGAGATATATGCCATTTCTGACCAACCGAGGCAGCCAAATACACCTGGCTGGAAGGTCAGAGTGGTGCCTAATAAGTATCCGGCACTGAGAATCGAGGGAGAGTTAAAAAGGGAAGGAGTTGGCCTCTTTGATGTGGTCTCTGGAATCGGAGCCCATGAAGTGATCATCGAAACACCTGACCACAACCGAGAAATGAGCGACAGAACCCCCGAGGAAATCGCGCTGGTCCTGAAAGCCTATAAAGAGAGACTCCTTGATCTGAGAAAGGATACTCGCTTCAGGTACATCCTGGTTTTTAAAAATCACGGTAAGGATGCAGGGGCATCTCTTTCGCATCCGCATTCACAGCTAATAGCTACGCCGATTTTCCCGCCCGTGGTTAAAGCAGAGCTTGTAAGCGCACGTGAGCATTATTTGAGGAAAGAGCGCTGTATTTTCTGCGACATCATAAAACAGGAGCTCACATTGAGAGACAGGATCGTATGGGAAAGCGACAAATATGTTTTATGGGAACCATTTGCCTCTTCCTTCCCCTTTGAAACGTGGTTATTCCCCAAATACCACTCTCACGATTTTGCTCTACTTCCTGATGAGGAACTCTACGACCTTGCAGTGGCACTAAAGGAGATGCTTGTAAGGATAAAGGCCTTATTAAATGATCCCCCGTACAACATGGTGCTTCATACTGCTCCTCCACCCCATCCGAGGCCGGGACACGCGGATTACTGGGAAACCCTCGAATTTGATTTTCACTGGCATATTGAATTAATTCCAAGAATCACAAAAATCGCGGGGTTTGAATGGGGATCAGGTCTTCACATAAATCCAACTCCCCCAGAAGAGGCAGCAAAATATTTGAGAGAAGTTGAAATTTAGCTAATTTAAAACGAGGAG
>JALXCE010000359.1 GCA_026991055.1 Caldifarciminota bacterium
GATGAATATCAGGGGAGAGGTGGCAGTTAGTGAGTTAACGAGTGATGTTACCGCTCCGCTTGTTCACGATGATAGAATTCCGGACTGGGCAGAGAAAAAGTTTAAGCCTCGTGTCTCAACCCATGTTGACTACGCTGCGCGGGGGACAGCGAGTTTTAAATCAGGGGCAACACATGTGAAGCTCAAAGCTACGATGATCGGTCCCGGTTTCGTCTCATTTGGTCTGTACTCCAAGAGAAAAGACCTCCTCAAATACACCGTGGAAATGCGAACAAGGGTCTGGCAGAATAGACTCGGCTTGGGGGTTTCCTATCATGACGAGCATGATAATCTTCTCCAGACAAAAGAGGTAACAACAGAACTTAAAACTACCCATGTTGATTTGAGCTTTATTTCTTACAGCCTTCCTTATTTCACGCTTTACGTTAATAACAGCAAACAGAAGAGCATTTCAGAGAATACCACACTCCTGGTGGGAGCGAATATCGGGTATTCAAAATATCTGGGCTCAACGAGTATAACGAGCCAGCTAACGATTAGCTATCAATCATCCAGCCTTCCTGATACGTTGCACAACTCATCAAAATTCTACACGCTATCGTTGAGTGAGACTTTTTCTTTTCCATTTTCATTGAGCTTTACGACTACACTGGGACATAGCAATTTTGAGACTGCTACAGGCAAAGAGAGCCAGCTAAACACGGCACTAAACCTTTCATACACAGCCGGGAGGTTTAAACCAGGAGCAGGTGTAAATTACACTAACGGTGCTGGTGTCAGGTCTATTTCCGGTAATTTCAGCCTCTATGTATCACTTCCATATAAGTTTAATTTCAGCTTTCAGACGACATTGACAAAGATCAGTTCAACGAGCGTCTCAAAGGAGCTATATGCTACAATGAGAATCTCAAAGAGATGGTAGGTGCTCGTATATCCGCAAGATGATGTAAGTTGAAATTAGTAAAAGTTCGTTGCTTTTGGGAAAAGCGAACCTAAAGCGCAGGTTAACAAAGGTAGCTCGATTAATTTAAGCAATTGTCGTCTATAGGATTTGCAGCCTCGAAATTTTTGAAGAGACCCTGTGTCCTTGCTGGAATTTGCGAAACATGGATTTTTGACGACTGTGACAATTGGTCAGCTCACATCCATCTTTTTGCCCTTTAGAGAGCACTGCCTTACAGGGCGTCTCATTCATCGATTGAATATGATATAGAAGAGCTTGCTGGATATTTGCATAAAGGCGAGGTTGTAGAGAACGTGCCCAAGTGCAACGGCCCAGAATAAGGAGGTCTCCATATAAACATATCCCAGTATAATTCCGGCCAGTGTAGCATAGACAAAGTTTTTTATACTTAAGCCGATGTGATGAAGCCCGAAAAATAGCGAAGATATTAGAAGTCCGGACAATCCAAATCCCAAACCTCTCAAAACATATGCTCTCCAGATCACCTCTTCGAGAATAGAACCAATTAAAAAGGAAACAAACACAATAACTGAAGAATACGGGCGCAGGTAAGAGTATCCAGAGCTTTTCCAGAAGTCGGAAATAAAGTTCAATACACCTATTAAAATCGCTATGATCAAGGCATAAATAAGCGTTTTTACAGGCTCATGAAATTTAAGTATATGAAATCCATAACTTTTCCTGATACCATAGAGAGAAATTGCAAACCACAGCAGGGTATTTGCATCTACTAAAACAAGGGCAACCCAGGGGTTATCAAGATCAATCTTCAAAAAGTAGGCAATGGAAAACCAGATAAAAAGGGCTAAAGGCATTCCTATGGTTACAAACCAGACCATGACCCTTATTGATTTATGTGTTTCTCTATTAACTCTTTGGCTTTTTTGAGGATTTTCTTGTCGGACGAATATTTTGCAATTTTGATTGCCTCATCGATATCAAACCACCTTGCCTCATCAACCTCATAGTCGTGCATGGCGGGATCGCCACTTTTGTATTTAATGAGGTAATAGTAAACAGTTTTATGGCGTTTGATCTTCTCCCCGGTCTCATCTGGCCAGGTATACCAGTATTCGACTTTGTCAATGAAGTCCACAATCTCGCCATCTACTCCACCCTCTTCTTTCACCTCTCTCAAAGCCGTGCTCTCCTTTGATTCTCCCTTCTCTATCAATCCTTTGGGGATCGTCCATACAGTTCCGTTTTTCACAGCGACGAGGAGAACCTGAATTGTTCCATCTTCCGTAATTCTGAAAACCACACCGCCAGCTGAATATTCAAATTTAACTTTGCTCTTTGCCATTCTTTGCCACCGGTCTGAAATTTGACGTTGTTTTCACCTTCCCATCTTTTTTGTCGTAATAGTAATGACCACCATAAGGGTCTCTCGGTATTGCTCTTATTATGCCTACTTTCACAAGATCTTCAAGACTGTCAGGTGGATGACCGAAACGTTTTTTGTATAAATTTACTGCCTGTGTGAGATAGAGAATATCCTCCAGTGCCTTGATTCTCATGGCGAGGGATTTCTTGAGTTCCAGGTTGTCTGTATTGTTATAGATTGTGAGCAAAAATGCTATTGCATCCCTGATATCCCCGGCCTCGTATCTAAGCCTTGCAGCCAGCTTTGGTAAATACTCAGGAGCTCCCGGGAGCTCGCTCGCCTTTTCAAAGTATTTCGCCGCTTCGAGATACTCGTGCTCATAGTAGTAATAGGTAAACCCAATAAGAAATGGAATTCTCCACTCCTTTTTTAGATACTTCATCCCCTTTTTGAGAATTTTGATGGCAGGTTGGTCTCTATTGGCTTCCATAGGCAAAACGATCCCTGCAAAGTAATAGGGAATGAAAAAATAGGGATCGAGCTCGGTTACAATCTCAACAGTTTTTTGAATATAGTCCCAGTCTTCCGGTTTAGCCTTCTTTCTGAAATTTGGCTCACCATACAGAAGGGTGACTTTCATCCAGAAAAAATCAGCCACAAGAGGCTTGTATTCAAGTGAAACTGCCTTTAGAAGTGAAGGTTTTGGGACATACCTGACTGATTCAAGTGGAGGTCGTT
>JALXCE010000360.1 GCA_026991055.1 Caldifarciminota bacterium
TCTCCGGCCCAATACCGGGGATTGAGAGTAGGTCCAGTTTCGATGCTTTCATCAGGTTTTCAAGTGTTCCAAAGTGGTCAGCGAGCAGCTTTGCCGTGTATTCTCCAACATTGGGGATTCCGAGTGCGTAGATAAACCTTGCAAGGGTAGTATCTTTTGATTTTTCAATAGCATTCAGGAGATTTTCAGCCGACTTATCGGCAAAACCTTCAAGCTTTAGCAGGTCTTCCTTCGTCAAATAGTAGATATCAGCTACATCTTTAACCAGGCCTTTTTCAACAAGCTGGTCAGCAACTTTTTCACCGAGCCCTTCGATATCCATCGCTCTCCTTGAGGCAAAGTGTCTCAATGCACCCTTTAGCCTTGCAGGACAGGAGATATTGATACATTTCAGGTAGGCACCCTCACGAACAAGCTCGGCACCACATACAGGACAGTGTGTCGGTGGAATAATGGGCTTTTCGTTTCCTGTCCTCTCCTCTTTAATCACTTTGACGATATCAGGAATCACATCTCCGGCCCTCTGGACAAGCACTTTATCCCCGATCATTACACCAAGCCTTTTGACCTCATCAAAGTTGTGTAGGGTAGCTCTCGATACGATAACCCCACCCACTTCTACAGGCTCAAGAATCGCAACAGGAGTAACGATCCCTGTTCTACCCACCTGAAAAACCACATCCTTTATTCTCGTTGTTCTCTGTCTTGGCTTGAATTTACCCGCGATTGCGTATCTCGGAGACCTCGTCGTTGTCCCTAATTTCTCCCATAGCGAGAGGTCGTTCACTTTCACCACTATGCCATCAAGCTCATACTCGAGGTCATCGCGCTTTTCCTCCATCTCCCTGTAGTACTCGATAACTTCGTCAATGCCCTTTGCGAGTTTCCGGGGCTGTGCGGTCTTAAATCCCCATTCTCCGATCTTTTCAAGTACTTCCCAGTGGGTTTTGAACTCAATTCCCTCGTAGTAACCAATTCCCCATGAGATAAAATCCAGTTTCCTCGATGCCGTGACATTGGGGTCAAGCTGCCTCAGGGAGCCAGCGGCAGCATTCCTCGGATTTGCGAAGACCTTCTCTCCCTTTTTCAAGAGCTCCTCGTTCAGCTTCTCGAAATCCGATTTCTTCATAATAACTTCGCCGCGAATATCAACGCGTGGAGGTGGAGTTTCTCCTTTCTTCAGGATCAATTTAAGCGGGATCGTCTTTATAGTCCTCGCATTGGGAGTTACATCCTCTCCTCTTATCCCATCACCACGTGTGGAAGCCTGTGTAAATTCACCGTTTATGTAAGTAATCTCGCAGGAAAGCCCATCAAACTTCGGCTCGCACGCATATTCAATCTTTGCATCCATGGGCAGGCCGAGTGCCCTTTTTACCCTTCTATCGAACTCCCTTAGCTCATCCTCATTCCTTGCATCCTGAAGGGAAAGCATGGGAACACGGTGCTCTACTGTGCCAAATTCCTCTCGCGGTGGGGCTCCAACTCTCTGCGTGGGAGAATTCGGGGTGATGAATTCGGGGAACTGCTGTTCGAGCTCCATAAGTTCTCTCATAAGCTCATCGTACTCGGCGTCAGAAATGACGGGGTCATTCAAAACATAGTAACGGTAGTTGTGGTAGTTAATTAACTCCCTTAATTCCTCGATTCTTTTCTTTGCCTCTTCACGGGAAAGCTTTTTCTTTGCCATTTTTACCCTCCTTAAGGCAGATTTTATAGACTTTTTCAACTCGATTGGCTATCAAAGACCAGGAAAATTTGCGAGCAGTTGCCAATCCTTCATTAATTAAGTTATTTCGCAGCTCTGGTTTTTTCAAGACTTCAAATAGTTGATTTCTCAATGCTTCCGGGCTGCCAGGTTCGAAAAGCAGGCCATTTTTACCGTGCTCAATGACGTTTCGGTAGCCCTCGATATCAGATGCAACAACAGGTACACCGGAGGCCATGGCCTCAAGTAACACTATGCCAAAGCTCTCTCCTGCAATGGAAGGTGCAACAAATACATCTGCTGACCGATAGATTTCTGGAAGCCTATCGGGCTCCACTTCGCCCAAAAATTTTGCATCTGGTGCCATCTGCTCATAAATCTTTCTAAGGGGCCCATCACCGGCAACGACAAGCGATACCTCCATCCCTCTCACTGCCTTAATAAGAATATCGAGACCCTTTCTTCTCTCGAGCCTTCCGACAAAAAGCACCACCGGTTTGTAAAAATTAATTTTAGGGCCGTAGGGGGTGAATCTCTTGGTATCAATCCCGTTGGGAATAATTTCATAATCTGGGATTTTGAAAGTCTTTGCCGTCTCGTAGGCAGTTTTTGAAACGAATATGGCAGTATGAATTTTCCGCGCCTCTCTCCCAAAGAAAAGTTTGAAGATTTTATTCCAGTTGAAACCTACGAATTTAGTGTGAAATGTGGCCACGTTGCAGGATTTTGAATAGTGCAGGGCCATCTGCGGCAGGTTGAAAGTCAATGGGCCGTGGGTATGGATTATGTCAAATTTTTTATTCTTGAGGAAATCTCGAACTTCAAGGGGATTTACGAGGGTAACGGTAATGCTGGAGTAGTTAAAGATTTTAAGGGGAGGAAGGATGAGGACATGGCCGAGACGTTGGTGTGGGAGGGGCCCCCGCGGAACGCGGGGGCCCCTCCCACACCCCGGATAATTGGTCGTCAAAACCACAACCTCATGTCCCCTCGCAATCAACTCCTTTGAGAGATGATAAATATGCTCCGACACACCTCCCTTGAAGGGGTAAAATGAATCAGAAACCTGTAGTATTCTCATAAACTTCGACTGTATGATGCTTCAAAGGTAAAGTAATCCTTTGCCCCAAATCTAATCATCCTCGTTAACTCGAGAGACAGCGACTCTGACCTGACGGCAATCCCAATTCCAAGGTCCTTCAATTCAAGCTCCTTCGGTGAATTGACCGGCTTTCTATACCTCACAAGAATGGAATTTTTTGAAAATACCTGCGCTCCTCTGAACTCAGCAAGATAAGTGTGAGAAAGAAAAAG
>JALXCE010000361.1 GCA_026991055.1 Caldifarciminota bacterium
GTTGTTCTTGAGGCAACCCATGATGTTGGGCAGAGAATGTGGCTGGAGCTCAAGCCTCCAAAATCCACGATCTGGAAAGACCCGGTTACATGGAAGCCTATGGACGAGACTGTAAGAAAGCAGCACAGGGAGAATATGAAGAAGGTCTGCTTGCAGTGCCATACGGAAAGGCATGTGGAAGATTACTTCACGAGAATAGAAAAGCAGGTGGAAGATTACAACAAGAATTACTTTGCCCCTGCCAAGAAGATGCTTGTTACGCTCAGGAAGAAGAAGCTTCTTACACCGAGACCGTTTGATGAAGAGTTTGAATGGGATTTCTGGCTCCTGTGGCACCATGAGGGTAGACGCATGAGAATGGGGGCCTCAATGATGGGACCGGATTACGCATGGTGGCATGGTGCACATGAAGTGAAGATGAGATTCATGAAACTCAAAAGGGATTATGATCATTTGATAAAGCTTGGACATCCTGATCCCCACAAATACATTCCAGGGGCAACATATAGCTGCGGCGGCACCAATCTTGTACCAGGAGTGGATGTGCCAGAGTTAAGGAAAAAGTAAAAAATGGTTGGATAAAAGGGGAAGAGGGGGGCGGCGGCCCTGCGGGCCGCCGCCCCCCTCTTATTTAACCACAAGCTCAGGAGTTAACATCTCAAATCCCTTCCCGACCATATTGGAAAAGTCTGAAGAGCAAGCATTCAGACTATTCAACAGGCAGAATTCAAGTGAGTTCGAAGATGTAACCTCCTCTTTTGCAATTGTCCATACACTATCGCCCTTCATAAATTTGATTGAGAGAGGAGGTGAGGCGGGACTAAATCTGCAATTTAGCAAAATCGATCTACCCCAAAAGGAGATAATGAAATGCGACACACTTTCTAATAATATGAGCCTGATCGAAAAATCTCAAAATCTTTAATGAAAAATTTGCCTCCCGCCTTATTCCTTCCCTCACGCACTTTGTGTGGGGGAAGGGGAGAATTTTCGAACGAGCTCAAATAACATGCCATAAAGCCTTTGCATACTTTAAAATAACTATCTATGATGCCGTTGATTATTGTTGTCATAACGTCACTGAACACAAAACCCTTATACAACCATTACGTGGAGCTTTTCCTGCAGGGGACGAGTGTATCCAGGGGTACATCTTCTGATAGCCTATCAAAGCGCTACAATCTTGCAAAAAAATACATGCTGGCCGGGAACTATGAGAAAGCTATGTACAATTTTTATTTTGTGACCATTGGTAATGAAAACAACAACTTTGCAGATTCCGCACTTTATTTCATTTCGTTAATTCAGGACAAGATGGGCCTTTATAACGAGGCCATGGATTCAAGAAAATATTTCCTGGATAGATTTGGAAACAGTCCTCTTGCTGGAAAGGTTGAGTTTCTTTATGCCCTTAATCTGAGAGACCTCACAAGAAACTTCCAATCTGCCCTAAAGTATCTTGAGAAGGCGAGAAATTCCGGTGATCCTGATATTCTTCCATTCACCTATGTTGAGACTGGGATTACCTATTTCATGATGAGGAACTTTGAAAAGGCTCAAGAATTCCTTGAGAGTGCTGAGAAGTTCGCTTTTGACGAGCCAGTTAATTCTTACTCCAAATGTGTTCTTGCCTTTGATTACATTGAGCTTGGCAATATAGAACCAGCCAGAAAATTGCTGGAAAGTTGCTTCAATCCTGCTCTTGAAAATTATCGACTTCTGTATCTGGCCCGGCTTTACATTCAAATAGGTCATCCTGACAGTGCCTCAACTTTTTTAGAAAGCATTCTTCAGAGACAGGGAGTTGAAGATGATGTGCTCGGTAGCACTTACTACTTGCTTGGTGAGCTTTCGTTTATTAACGGAGAATACAAAAAATCCATGGAATACTACGGACTCGCACTCAGCCATTATTCTCCTGATATAGACCCGGACAGGGTAAGGTACAAAATTGAACTCTGCAAGTACAAGCTTGGTTACTACAAGTCTGCAACTGAACTCAATATAAACTTTGTGAAAAAGTATCCGGATAGCCCAATGGCTCCGGAGCTTCTTTACGAGGTCTTTTTCCTTTACACCGTCAGACACTGGTTTAAGTCAGCCCTTAGCATCCTGAAATGGCTCGCAGTGAGGTACGATGGAAATGCGTACACAATCCAGGCTATTTCAGAGGGACTAAAACGCGGTATAAAAGCGAAGGATATCTGTAGGATTGTTATACCTCACATCCCGAAGTCTTATCTTGACAAGAACCCCGCGGCAAATCTTGTGATTGCTACTCTTTACGATTCACTTGGTATGCCAGATTCTGCACTTGCCATCTATGGAAGGCTTCTTCAAACAGGGAATAAGACCCTCAAGTATCAGGCCATGCTTCAATCCATGAATATTTATTTTAAAATCAAAAGGTTCAATGAGGCCATTGCACTTGGCCAGAGACTTTACAGCATGTCCCCGGATGAAGAGTCGAGATTTCAAATCGTCGAGAAACTGAAAGACGCATACATAAACACGGGACAGCTAAAAGACCTCGAAAGCTATCTGCTCAGTGTAATCGAAGATTTCAGTGGTGACAACAGGGCCAGAATTTACATACAGCTTGCGGAATTGAGAGAGGAATTTGGTGATAGGTACATGGCAAAATTCTATCTAAAAAAGGCCTTTGAATCCGCCTCCTCAGAGAGTATGAAGAAAAAGATATCCGGGATGTTGACAAAGTATCCATGAGATGTGGGTTATTTATGCGCTGCTATCAGCTTTCGGATGGGCGACATCAGATGCCTTTGTAAAGGCGGCTTACAGGCATTGCTCCCTTAATGAATACTTCGTGGTATGGATAAGATACCTCTTTGCCCTCCCCTTTGTACTCATCCCATTTCTAAAAGTGCCTATTTCCCATCTCGATAAGACCTTCTTTTTATGGCATCTGGTGTGGATTCCCCTGGAAACAGCCGCTCTATTCCTTTACGTAAAAGCGATCTCCATTTCAGATATCTCCATGGCTCTGCCTTTTCTGTCTCT
>JALXCE010000362.1 GCA_026991055.1 Caldifarciminota bacterium
ATTTAAATGTGGGGCGCGCACTTTGTGCGCGCCCCACATCTAATATTCAAAATTCGGCAATTCCCCTGCCAAACCTTAAGATGGAAAATCATTAACAGCCACCCGCGTTCCCTACAATCTTAATAAAATACTCCCTCCATCAACTACCGAATCCACAAAAATGCGTTACTCTACAGATTCTTCAGCCTTTCTTCTAATTTCTCTAATTTCTCCCTAAATCTGGCGAGCTTTTCTTTTTCTCGCTCGACAACTTCCTTCGGTGCCTTCTCGAGGAAGTTTTTGTTGGATAGCTTTTTAACAAGCTTCTCAATCTGCTGCTTCAGTGCATTTACTTCCTTTGAAATCCTCGACCTCTCTTTCTCTATGTCAATAACATCTCCAAGTGGCACGAAGAAGGTCATTCCGTGGGTGTGGATTGTTGCAGCCTTCCCGGGAGCCTCAGTAACCTTTTCAATTTTCTCCACTTTAGCAAGAAGCTCTAAAACTGGTAACTTTTCTTCAAGAATAGGCACAAAGGCCTCAGCCTCGGGCATTAAGGCCTGGAGAGTAAGCTTTGTGTTCTTTGGCAGGTTAAATTCGGCCCTGATCTCCCTCAGACCTTCCACAACCCCTTTGAGTTGCTCGATATATTCCTCCGATATCGGGTAGGAGCGCTCATCTTTCTCAGGCCAGGGTGCCACCATGATGGACTCACCCTTTTTGTTCGGAAGCCTCTGCCAGATTTCCTCTGTAATAAACGGCATGTAAGGGTGTAAGAGCTTCAGGAATCTATCGAGCACGTAAAAGGCCACGCTGAGGGCACTATTTTTGGCTGAACTGTCCGCGAGTCTCGGCTTGATAATTTCAAGGTACCAGTCACAGAATTCACCCCAGAAAAATTCGTAGAGTGTCCAGGCAACTCCATTAAAGTCAAATCTATCAAGGCCATTGGTAACTTTATCTATGGTCTCATTGAGTTTTGTTAATATCCATTTGTCTTCAAGCTCGAGATTCTCTGGAAGGCCGCTCCATTTGTAATTGTCATCGAGATGTAAGAAAAGAAGCCTTGTGGCGTTCCATATTTTGTTGGCAAAATTACGTCCCACCTCGAGTCTCTTGTCACTATAGATGATGTCCTGACCTTCAGGTGCAATGAGCATGAGCCCCATTCTGACCCCGTCTGCACCATACTTTTCGAAGAGTTCAAGGGGATCAGGAGAATTTCCAAGGGATTTTGAAAGCTTTCTCCTCAGTTCATCTCTGATAAGGCCATTCAAGTAAATGTACTCGAAGGGCTCTTTCCCCATGAACGCATACCCGGCCATTACCATTCTCGCAACCCAGAAGAAAAGAATATCCCAGCCCGAAATAAGCACATCGTTGGGATAGAAATAACGCAGGTACGGTGTATCCTTTGGCCATCCGAGCGTCGAGAATGGCCAGAGCCAGGATGAGAACCATGTGTCCAGAACATCTTCGTCCTGCTCGAGGTTTGGCGAACCACAGTGTGGGCACTTTTCTGGTTTTTCCTTGGCCACGGTCATTTCACCGCAGTCTTTGCAGTAATAAACTGGAATCCTGTGCCCCCACCATATCTGGCGGGAAATACACCAGTCCTTCACATTCTCAAGCCAGTGGAAATAGACCTTCTTCCAGTTTTCAGGAACAATCTTAATCGTCCCCTCTTTTACCGCTTTTATGGCGGGCTCTGCGAGGGGTTTCATTTTAACAAACCACTGCTCAGAAAGATAGGGCTCGATCACAGTGTGGCACCTGTAGCAATGGCCCACCGAGTGACTGTAATCCTCGATTTTTTCAAGGAATCCTGCTTTTTTGAGGTCTTCTACAACCTTTTTCCGTGCCTCAAGCCGGTCAAGTCCCTTATAAGGGCCGGCGTTCTCGTTCATCTTTGCCTCAAGGTCGAGCACCACAACGTGAGGAAGGTTGTGCCTCTCTGCAATCTCGAAGTCGTTGGGATCGTGTGCAGGCGTGACCTTCACGGCTCCTGTTCCAAACTCAGGGTCAACGAGTTCATCGGCGATAATGGGAATTTCCGGTGGAACTTCTTCTCCCTCTCCTTCGATGGCAAAGCTCTTTCTCACCCAGTTAATGAGGGGCAGGCGGACCTTTTTGCCAATCAGATGTTTGTACCGCTCATCGTTAGGATTTACGGCAACTGCTGTATCACCAAGGTAGGTTTCAGGTCTTGTGGTGGCAACGACGATGTATCCTTCTCCATCTACAAGAGGATATTTTAAATACCAGAGGTGGGAATGTTCCTCTGAATACTCGACCTCATCGTCGGCAAGTGCGGTGCCGCATCTCGGGCACCAGTTAATAATTCTTGTGCCTTTGTAGATTAAACCTCTTTCATAAAGTCTAACAAAAGCCTCAATTACAGCCTCATACATGTCGGGGTCCATGGTAAATTTGGTTCTCGACCAATCAGCCGAGACCCCGAGCTTTCTAAGCTGCTTTAAAATGGTGTTCCCGTATTGCTCTTTCCACTCCCATACTCGTTTGATGAATTCCTCTCTGCCAAGGTCGAAACGGGTTTTCCCTTCCTTTGCGAGCTGTCTTTCAACCACGTTCTGTGTCGCTATCCCAGCATGGTCAATCCCGGGTTGCCAGAGGGTTTCGTATCCCTGCATTCTCTTCATCCTGATAAGGATGTCCTGCAGGGTGTTGTTTAGCACGTGTCCCATGTGAATTTTTCCGGTAACGTTGGGAGGTGGCATGGATATGGCGAACTTCTTTTTGCCGGGTTTGGGCTCAGCCTTAAAGTAGCCTTTTTCTTCCCAGAATTTGTACCATTTGTCCTCGACTTTTCTATGGTCGTACTTCTTGTCCATTTCGATCATAATGCCCTTAATTTTACCTGTGACACCTTAAAAAATCAATTTTTCGAGAGCCTGTTCGAAAAATACTTGATCCGAAGTAGGAACATTTGTATTCTTGATTAGCTTCTACCCTAAGGGAGGGTCGAAGCTATGAAAAAATATTCAAGGTTAAAAGACTTATCCTTCAATGACATC
>JALXCE010000363.1 GCA_026991055.1 Caldifarciminota bacterium
TTATATATATGTTTGGAGGTGATAAGGATGCCAAGAAGATGGAAACATGGATGGCCCCCGACAGGGGTTGATGAAAATGAAATCAAAACAAAAGCAAGGGATACCCTTGCTAAAGTTTCCTTCGGAAGAGAATGGGTTAACGGAAAAGGTGTGAAGCACACGGAGCTACTTCTCAATGGTCAGGTAGTTGGAGAGATTCACGGAAATATAAATCTTGCTGGAGTTAATATTGGAGATTTCAAGGTGACCGGGCGCGGGGTCAAAGTTTTCCTGCTACGTAACGGTGTTCCTATCGGTCATATCTGGATAAACCAATGAAGGTTAAAAGGGGTATGAAATGGCAATAAGTAACGATTACATCAAAAACAGAGCAAAATACACGCTCTCAAAAGTGCATCTGGGGGAAAGCTGGACAGATAGGAAAGGTGTGAAGCACAGAGAGTTGGTTTTAGAAGGCGAAGTTATCGGTGACATACATGATGGCGTGAAATTAGACTATGTAGAGATTGACGGTCATCAGGAAACTGAAAGAGGCATTAAGGTGTTTTTGTTCTTCAACGGGTCCCCGGTAGGTTACATATGGTTAATGTAATTGAGCCTGTGGGCGGGGCGCCTTCGGCGCCCCGCCCACTCAAACACAGAGGCAAAAATAAACATAAAAACGGAGAACAATTGCTGTGAGGAATCTCGATAACATTAACTACAATCCTTTTAGACTCAATTCTCCGAGATGGGAGAGAAAATTACACGGACCAACCCGTAATCGCGCATGTATTCTATCCAAATAATCATACGGTGGGCAAAGAGATGGATAAGTCCGAAAAACTGCTGACAAAAATTTGCCCATTCCACCCCAACCCTCCCTTCCCCAGGGGAAGGGAGGGAGCTCAATTTCTGCTTAAGCGCGATACTTTTGCAAAGATGGCCGAAATTTATACTGGGAAGCCAGAAAGTTCTTCCCCTCCTTCCCTCCGGAAAGGAGGGGTTAGGGGAGAATGGGGAAAAAATCTGATGCCCTTTATGTACAAAGGGAAAATGGTGGGAGCGTTGAGGGAGGATGTCGAGATCGAGGACGTTGAACTGGGTGTAGTAAGAAAGACTCCAAAAGGGATAAAAATTCAGCTCCTTTACGGAGATGAGCCCGTGGGATTTCTGCTCATTTCAGAAACGGAGAAAATTTAAAAAATGAGGAGGGAGAAATGAAAAAAGTTATATGGTTTTTGAAAGAGAAGATGATTTATCTTGTGTTTGTTGTCATGCTTATCGGGGCAGGGCTTGGTATCCATTTCAGGTCAATTTTCATGTTTTTGAAATGGACCCTGCCCGTGGCACTATTCTGCATGCTCTTTCAGCCCATGGTATTCCTGAAACTAAAGCAGGCGTTTGTGAAGTGGACACCAGAGAAGAAGAAATACATCCTGATACTCTTCATTTATTACGTAGTCCTTTTCCCCATCTTAACCTATCTTCTGATGAAATTCTGGCTTCTCGTGCTTCCTTCGGTTGATCCAAAACTTCTTGCCGGTGTCGTGCTCATAAGCCTTGCACCATTACCGAGTTCAGCTCCGGCATTCACCAATCTTGCAGGCGGGAAGTTTCAGCTAACTCTCATCGGTGTGGTTTGGACATTTATTCTTTCCCTTTTCGTAATGCCAGTTTACGCAAAGCTGATACTTCATACAGTAATTGAAGTACCCATTATGGTCCTCATTAAAGCACTCGTTATTTATATCATCATTCCCCTGATAGTGGGCCAACTAACGCGTTATCTGGTTCTATCATCTGGAGGCGAGGAAAAGTTGATGAAGTTAAAAGAGCCCCTCATGGGACTTGCCTTGCTCGGAATGTACTGGATGGTCTTCGAGGTATTTGGCTTAAACGGGCTAAAAATTTTCCATAATCCGTTTGTGATAGTCTACGGTGCCTTAATCATGAATGCATATTTCCTCATAAGAATGGCGATAGCATACATTACCGGCCAGGCGGTTGGATTTGACATCGAGCACACGATTTCGCTCGTTTACTCAACCGGCTCCAATATGACACTATCCACTGCAATGGCAATTGGTGCTTTTGGAGCTCTGGCTGCGGTGGGAACTGCTCTCGGTGGTCCATTCAGCGACATGATTTTGATGATCATATTTGTAAGAATTTTCCAGGGTTTGAAAACAAAACAAAAGGAGGTTGTTGAAAATGTTTAGTAAAATACTCGTCCCTACTGATTTCAGTGAAGGGAACTGCATAGCAATAGAAAACTTTGAAAAAATGAATCTCATGCAGGTGGGAGAAGTTGTGCTTCTCCATGTGATCGATGAGGTCAAGCTCGAGGAAGTGATGAACGGGTACTCATTCTTCTACAACGACGAAATGAAAGAGTTAAAGGACATAGAGGCAAAGCTAAAGGCTGAAGCTATGAAAAAACTCGAGAGCCGCGTTGAAGCCATCAAACAATCTTTCAAGACAGACAATGTGAAGCCTGTTGTTAAAATCGGGATTCCATGGAAAGAAATTGTAAAAACTGCGGATGAGGAGGATGTCTCTTTGATCATGCTTCCATCACACGGCCGTCTTGGTTTCACTCATGAGTTTATGGGCTCGACTACAATCAGGGTTCTGAAAAAGACCACAAAGCCTGTTTTGATCATCAAAACGGCTAAGGAGGTGAAGGAATGAACTGGTTAAAACTTAAAAACCATCTGGATAAATACTTGCCACTATACGTGTTGCTAAGTATGATTGCGGGATTCTTTATAGGTCAGCATATAAATGTAAAGGCGCACCACTCACTTTTTAAAACACTTAACATGATCGTGGTTATTACCATGATTTATCCCATGATGATCAACCTTAAGGTGAGTGAGATGCGTCATGCAGCAAAGCTGTGGAAGCAGCTTTTAATTGCAGTAACAATGGGACTTGTTGTTTCCCCACTTTTGATGTACGGCCTTATAAAGCTTACGGGGATTTTTGTTCCCATTAGTGCAAAGCTGGCACTTGGACTCTT
>JALXCE010000364.1 GCA_026991055.1 Caldifarciminota bacterium
CATAAGGGCTTTGCCGATGCCTCTGCCCCTGTCTTTAACACCGATGAGCTCGATGTAACCGCTCCTGTCAAAGGCACCTCGGGGTACATACCATAGAAAACCTGCGATTTTCCCCTCAATTTCTGCCACAAATATATGAGCTTTTTCCTTCAGACCTCGCTCAAATCTTTTCCTTGCGGACTCGAAATCCACACCGTAACGCTGCCAGAGCTCTGTGCTTGACATTATTCTTGCTACTTCATCGATGTCCATTTCTCTCAACTGCCTGATTTTCATTGTTGAAATTATAATGTCGTGGTGCCGTCCAAAGGTATAAGCCGCATTCTTGGAGGAAAAACTATCCCAGTCAATTACTTTATAATAACTTCCAAAAGGAGGCAGAGCATGAATCTTCTTATCTCGTTAATTATTCTTGCGCAGGTTCCTAATTTTTCGAACCACGCATTGTTGTGGAAAGGCAAGGCGAGGTTGTTTAATGCTTACAAATCCCTGGCCTATCAGGATACGCTCCATGATTTTGATGTTCTGCACTATGATATCCATGTAAGGCTAAACTTTGCGAGTTCCAGTATTGAGGCCTACAACGAGGTGCAGTTCAGAAGTAAAGTTGATAATCTAAGTAGCATATTCCTGCATCTTGTTGGATTTACGATTGACAGTGTTATAGGTGCTTCATCTTACAGCCGGTCAGATTCCATTTTAAATCTTGTTTTGCCATCCTCATTAAATCAGGGTGATACCGGCGTCGTTACTATTTATTACCATGGCCGTCCTGCACAGGGAGGTGGTGTATTTGGCGGTGGACTGCATTTTGAAGCAGACGGGCATCTTGCTTATGTGGACGACGAGCCCTTTGGAGCAAAGAGATGGGTTCCAATTTATGACCTTCCATCGGACAAGGCGCTTGCAGATCAGTATATTACCGTGCCCGTTGGATATTGGGTCGTAGCCAATGGGGAATTTGTTGACTCCACGTTGAATCAGGATAACACTGTGACTTTCCACTGGAGGGAGAATTATCCAATTGCCAACTATCTCATTGTTTTTGCTGCATTTAATAACTATGCGGAAATCAGGGACTCAGCAGTTATCAATGGCGAGACACTACCTGTATTCCACTGGTTCCCTGTCAGCGATACTGCAAGGTTGAGACCTCTATTTCAGAGGACTCCTGAAATGCTGGAATTTCTGTCGCAGATTTATGGCACGTATCCTTTCATGGGAGAAAAGTACTCACATGTTTCTGCCCCAATCGGCGGGGCAATGGAAAATCAGACCAACACATTTATCAACACAGATGCTTGGTGGGGCAGTGATTGGGATTGGGTCATAGTTCATGAGATGGGTCATCAGTGGTGGGGTGACTGGCTGACTCTTGGCACCTGGGCTGATATATGGCTCAATGAAGGATTTGCCACATATACAGAGGCTTTGTGGGAAGAGCACAGATATGGTGCAACCGGGCTCCAGTCCTATATGCATGGAATTTTTAACTATTATCTGCGGTATGAGCCGTATCCGCCCTATCCTGTTTATGATCCAGATTACATGTGGGGTGTGGTGGTTTATCAGAAAGGAGCAAGTGTTTTGCACATGCTACGCTGGGTAGTTGGTGACTCCGCATTCTTCCACATCCTGAGGGCCTATGGAGAGAAATATGCCTATGGCAATGCAATTACCACGGAATTTATGGATGTTGTTGACTCCATATCCGGCCAGAACTTTGATTGGTTCTTCAATGAATGGATTTTTGCCCCTGGACACCCTGTATATCAGTATTCTTACAGCTCAACACCTGTTTCAGGCGATACTTTTGCAATAAATATCACCATTGACCAGGTTCAATCCCACGCTTACGGTGTTCCCACATACAAAATGCCCATACCATTTAGAATAACCACAACTTCCGGAGTTTTTGATGTTACCCTGTGGGATAGCCTCGATCATCAAACGTTTACCGTGCTTTTACCGGGTTCCCCTACAAATGTTGCATTTGACCCGGACGAATGGATTCTTGAAGAGCATACGCTGGTTGGCGTTTCAGAGGGCTCCGAGATGCCCCAGGTTAAGGTTTTAAATACAGTTACGGGAGATTTTCTCCTGTTTTCCATACCTGTAAAGTCAGACAACGTGCTCCGCATTTATAATGTAGCGGGACGAATGATTAAGGAAATAAGGCTCCAAAGAGGAGTAAGAAAGCTATATGTCGGCTCGCTGAAGCCCGGAGTCTATTATGCCTTAGGGAAAGGTCTCCAGTTTAAATTCTTGAAGTATTAGAGCACGAATTTTATTTCACCACCGTCGATCTGAAACGTGGCTCCGGTGATAAAGCTTGCCTGATTTGAGGCAAGAAAGGTAACAAGTGCTGCGAGCTCCTCTGGCTTGCCCATGCGGCCGAGTGGAATGTTTGATGTCCACTCCTTTAGAGCCTCTTCGTAAGAAATACCGGCTTTTTCGGCTCTTTTCTCGGTGAGCTCCTTTATCCTGTCGGTTTCAAATACCCCTTGGGCAATGTTATTTACCGTTATATTGTACTTCGCAAGCTCAAAGGAGAGGCTTTTTGCAAGCCCTATCACTGCTGCCCTTATGGCATTGGACAGGATGAGCATGTCTTTGGGCTGTTTTACTGTCATGGATGTGAGATTGATGATCCTTCCCCACCTCTTACCCTGCATGTGGGGGACTACGTGGCGAACAAATCGCACAACGTGCATAAAGGTGAGGTTAAATGTACTCATCCACTGTTTATCTGTTACGTCAAAAAAGTTTCCTGCAGGTGGGCCACCGGTGTTGGTTACGAGGATATCCACATCACCAAACTTTTCGGAGGTTTTATCCACAACCATCCGGATGTCACCGGGCATGGAGAAATCTGCTGGAACCGGGAGTGCTTCCCCACCAAAGGATTTAATTTCTTCGGCAACCTGCTCGAGTCTTTCTTTGCTCCTCGCGGCTATAGTGACTCTCACACCCTCTTTAGCCAGGGCTATGGCTACAGCTTTTCCAAGTCCTTTACTGGAACCTCCAACAATGGCAATTTTTCCTTCAAGGCCTAAATCCATGTTTTTCCTCCTTTTTAAGATGATAAAATATCACAGCCTCCAATTTCCAGCATCTTTGAGAATAACTGACCTATGAGGTATAATTTTAATCCACTTAGCGCGAGGTAAAATTATGGAGAAAGAGAAGATTTTTTCACCAGTTGAAGAAGCCATTGAAGATATAAAAAAAGGGAAGATGGTCATCGTTGTGGATGACGAAGACCGCGAGAACGAGGGTGATTTTGTCGCAGCGGCTGAAAAGATAACACCTGAGATCATTAACTTTATGGCAACCCACGGAAGAGGGCTGATCTGCCTTGCTCTCGATGAGAAGCGTTTTCACGAGCTCGAGTTGGATATGCCCCTCACAAATACTTCAAAGCACGGAACAAACTTCGGAATACCAATTGATGCCAAAAGTGGTACCACAACAGGTTCTTCGGCATTTGATAGGGCAATCACTATCTTTCAGGCAGTTGATCCGTCCAAGGGGCCGGAAGATTTTGCAAGACCCGGTCATGTCTATACTCTTATGGGCAAAGAGGGTGGAGTTTTACGTCGTGCTGGCCATACAGAAGCATCTATCGACCTTGCAAGGCTTGCCGGGCTGAAGCCTGCAGGGGTCATCTGCGAGATTTTAGATGACGATGGTCACATGGCAAGATTACCCAAGCTGGTGGAGCTCGCTAAAAAATTCAACATGAAAATCATCAGCATTCGGGACCTGATCCATTACCGCATCCAGAGAGAAAAACTTGTAAAAAAGGTCGCAGAAACCAACCTCCCCACAAAATATGGTCATTTTAGACTGCATGCCTACCAGGATATTATTACCGGTGAGGTTCACGTGGCACTTGTAAAGGGAGACGTCAGGGGCAAGCAAAACGTGCTCGTAAGGGTCCACAGCGAATGCCTCACAGGAGACGTATTTGGCTCCCTCAGATGTGACTGTGGCGACCAGCTTCACACTGCCATGCAGATGATTGATAAAGAAGGCCTTGGGGTGCTTCTTTATATGAGACAGGAAGGGAGGGGCATTGGGCTGGTTAACAAACTCAAGGCCTATGAGCTCCAGGATATGGGATACGACACTGTGGAGGCTAATGAAAAACTTGGATTTCCACCAGACCTGAGAGACTATGGAATAGGTGCACAGATTCTTGTGGATCTGGGCCTTTCGACAATCAGATTGATTACAAATAATCCAAGGAAAATCGTGGGGCTTGAGGGATACGGGCTAAAGGTCGTGGAGCGTGTTCCCCTCATCATTGAGCCCAACGACGTGAATTTGTTTTATCTTAAGGTTAAAAGGGATAAACTGGGCCATCTGCTCGGTGAGATCGAAAAGAGGGGTGGCTTTAAGGTTGTAAAGGAGAAGAAAAATGGCTGAATACAAGGGGAAAATCAGTGCTGCCGGTAAGAGGATCGGCATTGTTGCCTCAAAGTTCAACGATTTCATAACCTCAAAACTCGTAGATGGTGCCCTTGATGCGGTTGAGCAGTTGGGTGGTGACCTTGACCTTGTGGATATTTACTGGGTGCCGGGAGCATTTGAGGTGCCTTTGGTTTTAAAGAAACTCGCAAAGTCCGGTAAATACGACGGGCTTGTAGCACTTTCTGCTGTGATTCGTGGTGAAACCCCTCATTTTGATTATGTTGCGGCTGAGGTTACAAAGGGAATTGCCAGGGTGATGTTAGACGAGGATGTTCCTATAGCTTACGGTGTCATAACCGCTGATACGTTCGAGCAGGCAGAGGACAGAGCTGGCGGAAAAATGGGCAATAAGGGACGCGATGCCGTCATCTCCCTGCTTGAAACCCTTTCTGTGATCGAGAATATCTGAAGTGGACAAAATACTCTTATACGGGGGCAAAAAGGCCGAGTACCTTGTAAAATTTGAGCCCGGCAGAAAAATACAGACTCATTTAGGGGTTCTTACCCTGCCTGAAAAAATCGAATTTGGCAAAAGACTTGAAACACACCTCGGAAAATCTTTCTACGTCCTTTTCCCCACCACACGCGAAATATCCATGAGGGTAAAAAGGACAACCACCATCATTTACCCAAAGGATGCCGGGTATATGATAGTTGAAACAGGCATCGGAGCCGGCTCAAAGGTGCTTGAGACCGGAACAGGCTCAGGGGCCTTGACTATCATTCTTGCTACCATTGTGGGGGATGAAGGGAAAGTCTATACCTTTGAAAGACGTGAGGAATTTTTCAATAATGCTATAAAAAATGTAAAGGATGCTGGTCTCGACCACAGGGTTGAATTTCATCACAGGGACCCGGTGCTTGAGGGCTTCAACGTTGAGCCTGTGGATGCTGCATTTATTGATGTTCCCGAGCCATGGACACTGGTTGAGCCAGTTTACGAGGTTTTAAAACCCGGGCACGTGTGGGTTTCACTTTCCCCGACCATTGAGCAGGTTCAGAAGACCCACGAGGCTTTGAAAGATGTGGGGTTTATAAGGCTTAAGTGTGTGGAAATCCTTGAGCGCGAGATGCTCGTAAGACCCGGCAAGACCCGTCCAAGAGAACGAATGGTTTCCCATACCGGATACTTAACATTTGCCTGGAAAGTGGAAAAGACCTAAGCTCAGCGACATTTTGAGGGTTTTCAAATATAATAGTCCCATGCAGGAAATTATTGAGGCTCACGGTTTCACCGAAGAAGAGTATCAAAAGATTCTGGAATATTTGGGAAGAGAGCCCAATCTTTTAGAGCTCGGAATATTCTCCACTTCATGGTCAGAACATTGCTCGTATAAAAGCTCTAAGCCGGTTCTCAGAACTCTTCACACAAAGGGAGAAAGGATTCTTCAAGGTCCCGGAGAAAATGCAGGTGTCCTATATCTCGATGACGAATTAGGTGTTGCCTTCAAGGTTGAAAGTCACAATCATCCATCGGCTGTAGAGCCCTTTCACGGGGCAGCCACAGGGATTGGTGGAATTATTCGCGATGTAATTTCCATGGGAGCACGTCCCATAGCCCTTCTTGACTCCCTGAGATTCGGTCCCCTTACATCTCCCCGCTCGAGGCAACTTTTTGAAGGTGTTGTAAGTGGTATAAGCTTTTATGGAAACTGTATTGGTGTTCCTACAGTAGGTGGTGAGGTCTATTTTGATGAGCCTTACGAGGACAATTGTCTTGTGAATGTAATGGCTGTGGGGCTTGTAAAACTCGATAAGATCAAGATGAGCCGTGCAGGAGAGCCCGGAAACCTGCTGGTTTTGATTGGGAATAAAACAGGCAGGGATGGGATCCATGGTGCGACCTTTGCATCAGAGGACCTCGTTGGTGAAGTAGAGAAGAAGGTCCCCAACGTTCAGGTGGGTGACCCCTTTATGGAGAAGCTTCTTATTGAAGCGACGATGGAGATAATTGAAATACCCGAAGTGGATGGTATTCAGGACCTTGGAGCAGGTGGTCTTTCTACCACCCCACCTGAAATGGCATCAAAATCGAGTGTGGGTGTTGAAATTGATGTGAATCAGGTACCAACACGCTCACGGGATATGACCCCCTATGAGATCCTTCTCTCTGAATCACAGGAGAGGATGGTCATCTCTGTGAGGCCAGAGGGTGTTGAGAAGGTCAGGAAAGTTGCAGAAAAATGGGACATAGATTTTGCCGTGATCGGGAGAGTTATTGAAGAAAGGGTTTTCAGAATTGTCAGAGATGGTGAAACAATCGCTGAAATCCCCATTGATGCCCTGACAGAAGGGGTTCCTGTCAAAAACCTCCCTGCTAAAAGGCCAGAGTATCTTGAAAAAATAAAGGAAATTAAAATTGTCCGCTCCTCGGACAATCTCGATGAGAAACTGCTCAAGCTCCTATCACATCCGAGCATTGCGAGCAAAGAGTGGGTATATACCCAGTATGACCACATGGTGGGCACCAACACAGTTCTTTTACCAGGTCACGGAGACGCAGCAGTTTTGAGGATTAAAGGGAAACCATTCGGTATTGCTGTAACCATCGATGGAAACGGGAAGTTAGTTTACCTTGATCCTTTCGAGGGTGGTAAAAATACGGTTTTGGAGGCAATGAGAAATCTTGTTGCTGTTGGAGCGAGGCCCATTGGCATTACAGATGGCCTCAACTTTGCCAATCCCAATGATCCAGAGGTGTTCTGGACCTTCAAAGAAGCGGTTCGGGGGATGAATGAGGTGGCAAAATTCTTTAACGTTCCTTTTGTGTCAGGTAACGTGAGTTTTTACAACCAGTCCGAGACGAGAAAGATTTATCCCACCCCTATTGTAGGAATGGTGGGATTTCTTGAGGATATTGAAAAACGCATGGACATGCAGGTGAAAACCCCCGGAGACCTTATTTTTGTTGTGGGGAAAGAGACCGGGAAGATAGGGGGGAGTACATTCCTTGATGTCTTCTATGGCAATTCAACAGGTAAAATCGACACCACGGATCTGGATTTTGAGGAAGAGTTGAAGGAAAGGGTATTGCTTGGCATAGAGAACGGGATTTTTACGGCAGTTCACGATGTAAGCGATGGGGGACTCCTTGTGGCAATTGCTGAGATGCTCATGTATGGTGAGTTAGGTGCCGAATTGACCTTCAGGTTTGATGAGATCTCTGCCTTCGGAGAGTGGCAGTCCCGATTTGTAGTTACGGTCTCTCCTGTCAATTTAGACAAATTTAAAAAGCTTATGGGAACAATGTCCTTTGAGCTTATCGGCAGGGTGACAGATGCGGGTGACCTTCGATTTAACGAGTATTCCATTCCTCTTGATGAAATTAAAAGCCGTTATTTTGGGGCAATCCCCGATTTTATGAAATAGGAGGTAAAGATGCTCACAAGGTCTTTTATATTTGTTCCCACCCATAGTGAGAAGATGATGAGGAAGGCCCAGGGCTTCCGTGCTGATGGGGTCATCCTCGACTTAGAGGATGCAGTTGCACCTGAGGAGAAAGATGCATCAAGGGAGAGGCTCGAGAGGCTTTTCAAGGAGCTCGATTTTGGCTACAAATCTGTATTTGTGAGGATCAATGCCTTTGAAACAATCTGGGGAAGGAAAGATGCTGAGGTTGTGAGGTCAATAAAACCTGATGCCGTTGTGGTGCCCAAGGTTAAGGATTTAAGGGATTTAGAGGTGGTCGCTGAGATAACAGGTGACATACCCCTCGTTTCCATGATAGAGACCCCTCAGGCTATTTTAAATCTCGACAATATTTCAAGATGTCGGAGACTAATTGGATTTTTCTTTGGGGCAGCAGACCTTACAGGTGAGCTCAATATGATGCTCACGAGATTCAGAGACGAAATGATTTATTTCATGTCCGCTGTTGTTACAGTTGCTCGTGCCCATAGCCTCTTTGTTTTAGATACACCGGCCTTTGATCTCAAGGACGAGGAAGCCCTGAGGAGGCAGGCCGAATTTGCAAAGATTATGGGTTTTGATGGCAAGACGGCAATTCATCCTTCACAGCTTGATGTAATTAATGAGGTTTTCAGTCCTCGAGAGGAGGAAGTTGAATGGGCGAAGAGGGTGAAGGAGGTCTTTGAAGAGACTCTGAAGCAGGGTAGAGGAGTGACCACCCTCGATGGTAAGATGATAGAGAGGATTCACTACAGGAGGGCACTGAAGATACTCGAATATTCTGCCGAAATCAGCCAACGCGGATATTAGCAGATTTGTTGAATGTTCACAGAAACTTGAATTATCCTTTGGACATGAGCTATTTGAAGGACAGAGTTATAGTGATTGATCCAGGTCATGGTGGTGACGCTACAGGGGCCATAGGTCCCACAGGATTAATGGAAAAGGATGTAAATCTGAAAGTTGCATTTTTCCTGAGAGATTTATTGAAACCAACCGGTGCAAAGGTTATTCTCACCCGTGATGACGACTACGACATCCCCCTCGGAGACAGGGTAAAGATTGCAGAAGAAAACGGGGCAGATATCTTTTTATCCATTCATCATAATGCAAACTCTGCGAGGGACACGGGCATAAACAGGACAGAGATTTATTGCAAGTATGAATTTGCCTCTCCATCCTTTGATTTTGCCTATATTTTGATGAGGAAATTCAAGGAGAAGTTCGGCCTTCCTGTTATTCCACCCCTCCCGGCAATGTACAGGGTGTTAAAGAATCCCACTCCCGTTGCAGTTTTAGGTGAGGCATCATACATAATCAATCCAGAGGAGGAAGAGAGGCTCAAAACCGAAGAATACCAGAGGTTAGAGGCCTCTATTTATTACGAGGCCCTATTTGAGTATGCTTCCCGCGGATTCCCGCACGTTGAGGATTTGAGGATCGAGAAGAATAAGAATATCTATGCCGTTTTGAAGAGCGATTTTACAGTTGACCTTGATACAGTTGATTTAAACCTCGATGGTGAGTCTCTGGAGTTTGATGTTTCACGTGAAACAGGTTCACTCACCGCTGTACTTCCTGAGGATATTTCAAACGGGGAGCATGTCCTATCGTTGAGCTTCAGAAACATAAAGGGCAACATTTCCCCGCGGGCAGAAAAGAGGTTTAAGATTCAGCGTCCCGTCTCATCTTTTTCAATCACCACATTCCCTGAGAAGACTGATGGACTTGCCCTCGTTACATTCTCATTCTTTGATGCCCTTGGTATCCCTGTGGCTCCGGGAACAAGGGTCTATATCAAGCTCAAGGATGGAAGGGTTTTGTACGATGAAAAATTTGTAGGAGAGGACGGCAAGCTCCGTGTGGTTGTCGATCTTAAGCACCCGGAGATTTATATCTACTCGGAGAATTTTGAGGGAAGGGGAATGGTGATTCTCTCGAGAAAGGATGAAATTGTGGTGATGCGGGTGGAGGATGAGCTCACAGGGGAGCCTGTTGAAGGTGTTCGTGTGGAGCTCAAGGATGGAAAGGTGGAGTATTCTGGTTTCGGTGGATACGTGTTTCTCAAAAGGGAGATG
>JALXCE010000365.1 GCA_026991055.1 Caldifarciminota bacterium
GCAAGAATATACGCAGCCCAGGGTCTCACCTCAAAGGCCATTGAGTATTACAAGAAGGCCCTCAAATACCGTCCAAATGATAAAAATCTAAAATTTGAATACATCCAGGTGGCATCGTCAAATCCAAAAACCGCAAGAGAACTATTGAGTGAGATTGAAGAGTATGTTCGTAGAAACCCAAACAACCTGGATTACCAGCTTGAATATGCCCACATTCTCTCAAATATCCCTGAAAGGCGTGCTGACGCCATCAAAATTTACCGTAGAATTCTCGAGAAATACCCAAACGAGATGAAGGCCCTGAAAGGTCTCCGGAACGCCGTCATCAAGATGGAGGCCAGGCCTGATATGATCCCCATCTATCTGAAGCTTCTCCAGAAATTTCCCAACGATGTTAATCTTCGCCTTAAGATAGCGGATGCCTATAAAAATGCGGGAAAGCCTGACGTTGCCCTCTCTTGGTACAAATCTGTACTAAGGTATGACCCCGGGAATGTCTGGGCGAACCTTGGAATCGGTGGAATTTACATTAATCAAAAACAGTATGACCAGGCCATAATCTATTACAAGAGGGTGCTGAGGAAGGATCCGAGAAACTATTACGCCCTTGTGGGACTCGGTGGTGCCTACCTTGCCCTCGGTGATAAAGAGAGTGCTCTGAAATATTACAGGAAGGCCTACAAGATCAAGCAGACTGCAGAGGTTCTTAAGGCGATTAAAGAAATTGAGGCAGAAAATCGCGTTGAATTGGCCGAAAAACTTAAAAATCAGGGTAACTACGCAAAGGCCCTGCAGATTTATAAAAAATTGCTCTCGCAAAATCCAACGAGCAAACGGATTCTTCTTGGTATTGCCACATGTTATCATGAGCTCGGGCAGGACACTAAGGCAATCGAGTACTACAACCGAATTCTCGAGCTTAATCCTGAGGACAAAGATGCGATTATCGGGAAAGGATGGGCCCTGCTCGGCCTCGGGAAATACCAGGCAGCAATTGATTTGATAAAAAGCCACAATTTGATAAATGACCCCGACGGGATCAAGATCATTCAGCAGGCCCA
Organism: Caldifarciminota bacterium; assembly: GCA_026991055.1. Taxonomy (GTDB): domain Bacteria; phylum Hydrothermota; class Hydrothermia; order B15-G9; family WFZT01; genus WFZT01. The sequence goes on from JALXCE010000365.1 coordinate 1,062, forward strand.
GATTCAGTATTACATTAAAGAGGCCGAAAAGGAAAAGAAGCAGGGGCATTACGATAAAGCCCTGAAGTATTACCTGGCAGCCCGACAGATAGCTCCGGATAACCTCGATTTGCTTCGTGGACTCGCCGGCGTTTACATGGCTATGAAAAAATACGATGAGGCTGCCTCTATATTTGCCATACTCCATCAAAAATTCCCCAATGATACAACCATTTTACACGCATACGGTGATGCACTTTATGCCAGTGGTGACCTCGATAAGGCTATAAAAGTGTACGAGGAGCTATACAAACGCACAAAGTCCCCAGAAGTTTTGCAAAAAATTGCCAAAATCAAATACACGGATAAATTAAAGCTTGCAGAGTACTTTAAATCCAGGGGTAAACTTGAGAAGGCTCTTGAGATTTATCAGAAACTTTATCAGGAAAATCCTGCCGATATCGGTGTTATACTGGGACTTGCTGGTGTCTATTTTGACCTTGGAAAGTACGAGGAGGCAAGAAAACTCTATAGCCAGGTATTGGTTCTCGATCCATCTAACAAAGATGCCCTCCAGGGACTGGTGGGAAGTCTTATAAAACTAAAAAAAGAGGATGAAGCCCTCACTTACCTCATATCTCTTTACAAGAGGTACAAGTCGAAGGAGATTGAGGAGCAGATTAAAAAGGTAGAGGTCTACCGCATTGTTAAAAAGGCGGAGGAGTACAAGAAAAAGCACAAGTACTACACGGCATTCGTCCTTTACAGGAAGGCCTATCAGCTTGACCCAGACAATATTGATGTATTAAAAGGCCTTGCCGGCCTCTACGCTGCCAATGGGCAGTTGGATGAGGCGGCAAAACTTTATGAACACGCCCTTCAGCTTAATCCTGATGATGAAGATGTGGCAATTGACCTCGCAAGGGTTTACAGAGGGCTTGGCAGGGATTACTCGGCACTCAGGATACTTAAACGGCTCAACGTGGGTAGTCTCGATCCGAGAATAGCACTTGAGTACGCAAAAATACTTTACTCTCTCAATAGAAAGTATGATGCCCTTAAAGTCCTCGAGGTTGCCGAGCTAAATTCCAATAAGGAAACCAAAAAAGGAGGTGAAGAATTCCTTCCCCCTTTTTTGCCAGAAGACACTCTGGAAGCCATTATAGCTGACACGTTAAACATTGCCAAAGAGATTGGCATTGAAAACATTTCCAAAAACCAGCTTCCTCCACTCCTTTCCCTTGGTCCTGCCATTCAACCTGAAAATTTCTTTGTCCTCAGGCGCCAGGAGGCCATTTATTACATTAAGCAATTCAAGGAGAAAATTCAGCGTGAGCTTCGGGCATATATCCAGCTTGGACCCTACTACAGGCAGAAGTCTGGAACTAAAGGGACGAGTTATCTGGAGCTTCCGGCATTCCCTGTTCAGGTGAGCTTTCCTCTCTATAACACCAGAGTGACTATTCAAGCGGATGCTGAAGAGCCTGGAAACGGTGTGAGTCAGGACGATGGCATTGGCGCCCAGGTGACCTTTGAAGGTCCCTTCACACCAGGCTCATTTTACCTGATGGCCGGCATTACACCCATGGGATTTGCCGGCGGCACAAATTTCAAAGGTGACCTCAGGTTTACTTTCCTCCTGTCAGATTTCTGGGGATTTTATCTTCGAGGATTTGTTTTGCCCAACGATGAATCATATCTCGCTTATGTAGGAGAGTATGCCCCAAAAATTGGGAAACTCCACGGAAAAGTGATGGAAACAGGTGGGGAGCTGGGCCTTGTCTTCCGACATCCCCCAAAGGACCTCTCCATGATTCTCGGCACCAGTGTTCTGAGAGGTGTCAGGGTTTATAACAACAATAAGTACGAAGGCCTTTTCCGCGTCGGTTACAGCTTCAAAATGCCCATGTACCTCGATGTGCTGAGAGTGGGATTTGATTTCTACCTCATGAGTTTCAAGTCGTATCTTGGCGATTATACAATTGGGCACGGTGGCTACTTTTCACCTACCTTCTTCTCCAACAACGCCGTCGTAATGAGCCTTCAGCGGGAAAGAGATAATCTCTTTTTCAAACTTTACGGGAGTGCAGGCGCCCAATACATGAGAGGGCCACTGACACAGTATTTTAAACCGGGAACAAAATTTGGATTCTCAATGGGTGTAGATTTCGAGTATTTCCTCTCGAAAAGCCTGCTTCTGGGTGTCAATTACAATTACAACGATGTTGCCCCCTATTTCCAGGATCATAGAATCTGGCTATTTATCCGATACTATCTCTGATCCTTTCTTTGAGACTCTCGATAATTTCTGTCCCCTCAAAAATTTCCGGTTCTATTACAAGTGCATAAATCTTGTCCTTTAGTGTGTCCGGGAGTTTTACATAATCCTTCTCTGTTGTTATAACCGGCAAGCCGATTTCCAGAATTTTTTTGATCTCATCCAATTTGTACCAGTAATGATCTGGGAAACGCTCGAATTCTTTAACTTTGAAGCCGATTCCCTCAAGTGTTTTAATAAAACTTTCAGGGTCACCAATTCCTGCAAAAGCTGTCACTTCCTGCTCTATTTCATTGAAGCTATAAATTTTACCGCCCCGCCTTAAGGCCACAGGTTTATAGCGGAGGCGGATATGTGGCTTATCTGGATAAATTTTCTCCTCACCAGGCACTCCCGTCTTGTAATTCAAAACGATGGCATTGGCCCTCTCCCCTGCCTCTAAAGGCTCTCTCATGGGCCCTGCAGGGAGCAAAAACCTGCTCGTAATGAAAAATCTCTCATCAAATACCAGGAATGAGAAATCCGGGACAACTTTTCTGTATTGAAACGCATCGTCAAGAATCACAACATGGGGAGAAAATTCCCTCTTTGCGATTTTGTAAGCCTCTATACGGTCTTTACATACAACAAATGGGACTTTCTTCTCAAGTTTAATGAAATTCATCAAAGGTTCATCACCTGTTAGCTCAACTGGGAGGAGCTTATCACTCAGCACCACAGGTTCCCTTGATCTACGCCCATAGCCTCTTGTTAATACCACGACCCTGGATTCTTCGCTTAGAGTTTTTGCCAGAAGATAGACAAATGGACTTTTCCCGGTTCCCCCCACGGTAAGGTTCCCAACCACAATAGTGAAGGCATCAAACTTAACTTTTCTTCTGAATTTATCGTAAAGATACCAAACCTGGAGTCCTGACCAGTAAAGTCCCGAGAAGGGCAGGAGAAAAAAGTTTATTGGTGGTCTCCAGTATCTATGCATCACTCGAGTGGTAAAAATTTGTAGTAGATTTTCCGGGGATTCTTACAGTTTACCCAGACCTCAGCGCCGGCAAATTTTCTCTGATGCACAAGTGGAAAGAAATACCTCAAGTAATAAGCACCCTTAATCTTTACTGCGTATGTAAAATAGGGACTTTTAAACTTCCTCCCGGTCTTTCTCGCGAGGCGTTTGCCGATCTCATTCAGATTCACCCTTTCTGCGCATTTTCTAAGATATGGATTTAGCCTGTGAATCTTTACCGTGGGATAAGTTGTAAAGGGTCTTCCCTCTTTTAAGCCTGCACATCCAGTGAATAGAACCGCCAATCCAATAAGAATCGCCTTTCTCATATATTTAATATCGGACAAAATTTTGGACCTGTCCATTAATTGCTCATCTATTTGCAATAACCGCACTTAATAATTAAAATAACGAGCATGAAAGTGGCATACATATCAGAATTGAAAAACCATATTGGCGAAGAAGTTGAAATCAGAGGATGGCTTTACAACAAAAGGTCATCTGGTAAGATCAGATTTCTCATCATACGAGACGGAAGCGGGTATCTCCAGGCGGTGATGATCAAGAGTGAACTCCCGGAAGATGTCTTCAATCTGTACGACGAGCTTTATTACGAATCCTCACTTGCAGTAATTGGAACGGTGAGAGAGGAAAAACGTGCACCCGGTGGCGTAGAGCTGACGGTCAAGGACATAAAAGTCTATCAGATAACAGAAGATTACCCTATCCCCAAGGTTCGCGAGGACAATATCCCGGATGTTGGAGTCCTTTTACCTAAAAGACATCTCTGGCTTCGTTCCCGCAAGCAATGGGCACTGATGCGCATCAGACACACTGTGGAAAAGGCTATCCACGACTTTTACGATAAAAATGGTTTCATCCGCATTGACGCCCCCATTCTCACACCGGCGGCAGTTGAGGGTACAACAACCCTTTTTGAAACAGACTATTTTGGTGAAAAGGCCTATCTTACCCAGTCGGGCCAGCTTTACATGGAAGCTGCCTGCATGGCGCACGGCAAGGTTTATTGCTTTGGACCTACCTTCAGGGCTGAGAAGTCCAAAACCCGCCGTCACCTAATGGAATTCTGGATGGTCGAGCCTGAGGTCGCCTACTACGAACTGGACGATGTGATGGAGCTTGCAGAGAACTTTGTCTCATACATTGTCGAAAGGGTGCTCGAGGAAAGGCAGGAAGAGCTCAAAATCCTCGAGCGTGACACATCAAAACTCGAAAATATCAAACCACCATTCCCGCGAATAACCTACGATGAGGCAGTAAAAATCCTTCACGAAAATGGAATGGAATTCGAATGGGGTGACGATTTCGGTGGTGACGAGGAGACAGTTATATCAAAAAGTTTTGATAAGCCAGTTATGGTTCACCGCTACCCTGCAAAGGTTAAGGCATTCTACATGAAACGTGACCCTGAAAATCCAGAGCTCGCCCTCTGTGTTGACATGCTCGCCCCCGAGGGGTATGGCGAAATTATAGGAGGCGGCCAGCGTGAAGACGATTACGAGGCCCTTTTAAAAAGAATTAAAGAGCACAATCTTCCCAAAGATGCCTATGAATGGTATCTTGATCTGAGAAGATACGGGAGTGTGCCTCATTCAGGTTTTGGTCTCGGGGTGGAGAGAACAATTGCCTGGTTGAGCGGAGTGAGACATGTCCGCGAGACCATCCCATTCCCGAGACTCCTTGAAAAGATTTACCCATGAGGAGGTTAGAATGGATTACTTTCTGACAGAAGAGCAGAAAAAATTGAAGGAAACCATACGAAAATTTGCAGAGGATAAGATAAAACCTGTAAGAAAGGAACTCGACGAAAAGAGCCTTTTCCCGAGAGAAATCCTCAACGAAATGGCAAAACTCGATCTCTTCCGCCTCTTTGTTCCTGAGGAATATGGCGGCATAGGACTCTCTATTTTGAATATGTGCCTTGCCGTTGAAGAGGTTGCCCGTGTAGATGCAGGAGTGGCAGTTTCTTATGCCGTTGTAGGACTCGGAGCAATTCCCATAATCCTCAAAGGCAATGAGGAGCAGAAGAAGAAATATTTACCCGGAATGGCGGAGGGTAAGCTCTACGGGGCCTTTGCCCTCACAGAGCCGGAGGCAGGCTCTGATGCAGGAAATGTTAAAACCACCGCTCGTCTTGAGGGAGATTACTACGTCATCAACGGCTCCAAAAAATTTATTACCAATGGCGGCGAAGCAGACGTTTACATTGTAATTGCATCCACAAATCCAACGAAAGGTGTTCGTGGCCTTTCTGCTTTCATCGTTGTGAAAGGGACACCCGGATTAATCTTTGGTAAGGCTGAAGATAAGATGGGTATCAGGGCATCTGTCCAGCGCGAGCTCTATTTTGATGATATGAAGGTGCCAAAAGAGAATCTTTTGGGCCGTGAGGGTGAGGGATTTAGAATTGCCATGATGACCCTTGACCGCTCAAGACCCATAATTGGTGCCCAGGCAGTTGGAATTGCCCAGGGTGCCATGGAAGAGGCTGTGAAATATGCAAAAACACGTGTCCAGTTCGGTGAACCTATCATTTCCTTCCAGGGAATCCAGTTTATGCTTGCAGATATGGCGATTCAGATCGAGGCTGCACGTTCACTTGTCTATTCAGTTGCAAGATTTGCAGATTCCGGTGTTAAGAGTTTCTCAAAAGAGGCGGCAATGGCCAAGGCCTTTGCCTCAGACGTGGCGATGAAGGTAACAACAGACGCTGTACAGGTTTTTGGTGGCTATGGGTATATGAAGGATTACCCTGTGGAAAAGTATATGAGGGATGCGAAGATAACGCAGATTTACGAGGGTACCAACCAGATTCAGAGGCTTGTGATAGCAAGGGCTTTGATGAGAGAGTATTAAAAAATTGGGGGGCGAAGGGCCGAAGGCCCTTCGCCCCCCAAAAAAGAGAGGTGAGGCAAATTGACAATACAAACTGAGACAAAAAAAGATAAGGCCGGGAACGAAGTGGTCGTCTTCAAACTTATAGGCGACCTTGATGCATTCTCCTCGAGGGATTTCAAACCCCTCGTTATTGATTTTGCAGAAAAGGGCCACAGCAGGTACATCGTGGACCTCTCGGAGACCCCGTTTATCGATAGCTCGGGACTCGTATCGTTGATTTCGCTTCTCAAACGTGCCAAAGTCATGGGTGGCTATGTTAAACTCGTCGGATTGAGACGAGCGATGAGAGATATTTTCTCAATCACAGGTCTGGATAAAGTGTTCGAATTTTACGATACCGTCGAAGATGCCCTGAATAGTGTCTGATGGCGATTTACATTGTTCAGTCCAGGCTGGAAAACCTGAAGTCCATCAGAGATTGGCTCAAAACCCACCTATCTCTTCTTGGCGTTGATGAGCGAACCTCGTATGGACTTATAACTGCCGTGAATGAGATAGTGACCAACGTCATAGTCCATACCCACCACGAAAATCCAGCTTTCAAAGTAGGAGTGGAGGTAGAGCAGATCGAAGATTCCGTTGAGATCAGGGTTATGGACTTTTGCCCGAACTGCGAAATCGAGCTTGTGGAATCAGAAGACACCGATCCCCTTTCTGAGAGTGGTTTTGGTCTTAAAATTGCTAAGTCCCTCGTGGACAACTTTCAGCATGAGAAGGGGCCGGATGGGAATGTCTTCGTTCTGAGGAAACATGTATCTTCCAGAGTCAATTCTTAAAAAGCTGAAGGGGATAGCCGCGCTACTTGGTGATGGTAAGCCCTACCGATTCGATGGAGTCGAAATAGGGAAAATCTCACCTGAATTTTTCCCTGTAATGAACGGCTTTATGGATGTTATTAAGCACGAAGAGGAGGAAATTCGGTACATTGTTCGTGATATCATCGATGCCTACGAGGAACTTCACATTTTTCACACGATTAATGAGAACCTTGGCTCCTTGCTTGATGAAAACGAGGTTTCGCGTGTGGTCCTGGAAGAGGCCGTTGGTATCGTTAAAGCGCGCAGGGCATCTGTAATGCTTCTCGATGAATCAGGTGAGAAGATGCGAATTGTTCACGCAAAGGGCATTCCTGATAAGGTCCTAAAAAAGGTGGAAGTCCGTGTAGGTGACCCTTACGCAGGTTGGGTGCTTGAAAAAAGAAGGCCTCTACTCGTTGAGGATATCGAGAAGCTTCCGAAAAATATAAAGCTCCCCAAACGCGGAAAATACTCATCAAAATCCTTCCTGATCGTCCCAATACTTGCAAGGAACATCAGGGGTGAAGAAACTCCTCTTGGTGTTATTAACCTTGCGGACAAGGAGAACGGCGTGTTTACTGCGGGAGACCTGAAGCTTGTAACTGCTCTTGCAAGAGCCGCGGGAGCGTTCATTCTCAATACACGTCTCATCAAAGAGATGAGGAAAAACGAGATACTGAAGCACGAACTCGAAATCGCTGCCAATATCCAGAAAAGCCTTCTGCCACCTGAAAAATTTGAAAACGACCATGTTTCCATTGTGGGGGTTTGCATACCTGCGGGCTATGTCGGTGGTGACTATTTTGATTATATCGTAGCAGATGATAAAATCAGAGCTGTAATCGGTGACGTCTCAGGACATGGGCTTGGCTCAGCACTCTATATGTCTTCTTTCAGAAGCTTTTTCAGGGCTCTCCGGGACAGGAAAATAGACCAGGTTATGCCACTTTTAAACCATTTTCTAAGCAAAGATTTAAGCGGCGTGGAAATATTTGTAACTGCCTCAATAATTGATATAGAGGGAGAGAGGATCAGGGCAAGTATAGCAGGGCATCCACCTCCTCTCATTTTCAAGGAAAGTGGCAAAATGAAATCATTCAAGAATTCAGGCATGCCGCTCGGTATTTTCCCGGATGCAGAGTTTCATGTTCAAAGGTCCAATCTTTCGAGTGGAGACCTGGTCTTTATGTACACGGATGGGCTGGTTGATGCAAGAAACCCCAAAGGACACCCGTTTGGACTTAAAAGGGCTGCACATATAATCTCTGCCAATATCCACAAAGATATAAGCGAGATTGCCGAAACCCTCAAGACTTCCATTCTGGATTATACTAAAAACCGACATCAGGACGACATGACATTTTTACTTGTGAGGAAAAAATGATTTATGTGTTTCTCGATGACCCCACTACAAAGAGAATAATCTTCGAACTTGTGAAAGAGGTAAAATGTTTTGACAATGCAGTGGAATTCCTTGATGGCATCCACAAGGAGAGCGAGCCCATTGTGGTAATTGGTGGAAACATGGATATAAAAAAGACTATCGAGCTTATCAAGACCATCCGGGGCTCTAAAAATAAAGCAAAGATTTTTGTTGTGACCACCTCTGGACAGGAGTTTGACAGAGATACTTTGATAGAGAACGGTGCGGATTTTGTTGTTACAAAACCCTTCAGCCCCAAACTTTTAAAGGAAAAGCTTATCCAACCCGGGCAATGAATTTCATTCTTATTGCCATTCTCGGATTCAACATATACACAGACATTCTTTCCGTCAGAAATTACAAAAATTATTCAACAAGGGTTAGCTGGGAACTTAAAACCGGCATGTATTTCAACGCAAATATTGAGAATAGCTATGACCG
>JALXCE010000366.1 GCA_026991055.1 Caldifarciminota bacterium
TGGATAATTCCAATGCTTATAACTATGTGCCAACAGTTGGGGATTCAGTTGCAGTGACTGGAAATGTTAGATTCATCAGAGGCAATTTCAATATCAATCCTCGCGACGATAATGACATAAACGTGGTCTATGCGGGAGTCAACGAGCTTCCCGATGCTGGATTAAAGTCATTTGAAATCCTGCCTGTGGTCTCGTTCAGAGGTGACTTTACCATCAAGTTTGCTGTGTCTTCAAGGACAAGAGTGCGTGTAAATCTTTACAATGTTACAGGCCAGAGAATCCTTACTGTGGCAGATAGAAACTTCAATGCTGGACTTCACGAGCTCAGAATGAATCTCGGGAATATGACACCTGGTGTTTACTTCTTCAAGGTGGATGCGGGCAAGACGAGGATTTACAGGAAAGTAATAATTTTGAGATAAAGGAAAAATGCAGAGGGGGGCGGTGCCCTTCGGGCACCGCCCCCCTATTTTATTAATTCCCATGCGTGCAATTCTGCAAACAGGTGGAGGAAAGGATAGTATTCTCGCACTCCATAAAATCAAGGAAGTCCGTCCAGAAGTTGAAGTAATGGGTATGCTCGTAACATTTACATGGGATTATCGCAGGGTTTCCATGCATGGAGTGAGAGAAGAGTTGATTGAAAAGCAGGCAGAGGCTCTGGGACTTCCTCTCTTTAAATCTTACATCCCGAAGGATGCATCTAACGAAATTTACATTAAGAATACCACTGAGTCACTTGAGACTCTCAAATCGAAAATTAACATAGAGGCTGTCGTTTTTGGTGATATCTTTTTAGAAGATATCAGAAAATTCAGGGAAAAACTTCTTGAACCTTTGGGCCTTGAGCCGATTTTCCCGCTATGGGGGATTGATACGAGAAATCTAGCAGGAGAATTTATAGGTCTTGGATTTAAAGCAAAAACCGTCGTGGTGGACCAAGAAAAACTCACCGATAAATTTTTGTGCAGAGATTTTAATGAAGAGTTTCTGAATGACCTACCAAATGGTGTTGATCCAATGGGAGAAAATGGGGAGTTCCACACCTTTGTTTACGAGGGGCCTCTATTTAACCGTCGTATTGAATTTGAGAAGGGTGATATCCGGGACACGGGAAGATTCAAATTCTGTGACCTGATACCCCGAAGATAAAACCCAAGGTATGAACTGGCATCTCATCCCAAAAAACGCATTACCACCCCGCTCTTGTGACTTTCTATTCCTGATCACTGGCGCAACATGCAGAGCATACCACAGCCACATTGAGTAAAGTGGTTTTTATCTCGTCCTTCAATTAAATTTCAAACCGTTACTTCTTTATTCCACTCAGTCGGAGGAGGGCTTCGGGGTCAGGGTCTCTGCCCATGAAGTCCCGGAAAATCTCCCTTGCAGGCTTGCTTCCTCCCTTTGTCAATACCTCTTCATAAAATCTGTCCGCTATTTCCCTGTTAAAGATACCATTTTCAACAAAGTAAAGGAATGCATCTGCTGAGAGGACCTCAGCCCACTTGTAACTGTAATAGCCAGCGGCATATCCACCGGCAAAAATGTGGTTAAAACTCCAGTAAAACCGGTCGTACTCAGGCGGTTTGATCACAGCGACTTCGTCTCTCACTTCCCAGATAATGCGATGAACATCCTTTGAGGTGTATTTATCAAGGTGGATTCGCATGTCAAAGAGCCCAAACTCAAGCTGCCGAAGCATCATCAATCCGGCAAGAAAGTTTCTCACCTCTTTGAGTTTCTCCATCATCTCATCAGGCATGACTTCACCGGTTTTATAATGTCTTGCAAAGAGCTCAAGAACCTTTTTTTCATACATGAAGTTTTCAAGAAACTGAGAAGGAAATTCAACAGCGTCCCATTCAACTCCAGAATTACCACTCACAAAGGGCTCTTTCACCTTACTTAAAAGATGGTACAGCGCGTGCCCCATCTCATGGAAAAGGGTTTTCACATTCATGGGTCTCAGGAGTGACGGTGAATCCTTGGTCTCAGGTGGGAAATTAGCCACAATAAATGCCACAGGTGGCACAATCTCCCCCTTCTCGTTTGCATGGTGTGTAACCCACTCGTTCATCCAGGCACCGCTTCTCTTGCCCTTACGAGCTTCAAGGTCGTAATAGATTCTGCCAATGAATTCCTCATTCCGATAGATATGGTAAGTCCTTACAGCTGGATGCCAGACAGGCACATCAACCTTCTCAAATTCAAGTCCAAAGAGTTTATTTAAAAACGTGAAGAGTCCGTTCAAGACGTTGTTCAACTCAAAATACGGCTTGTACATCTCGTCATCGACATTGAACTTCTCCTTCTTCAGCTTCTCGGCATAGTAAAAGAAATCATAGCTTTGAACATCGTCATTTAATCCCTGCCTGTGAGCGAATTCGTTTAATTCTTCATATTCCCTTTCACCCTGAGGTTTACTTTCCTTAGCGAGTTTTCTCAAAAACGAGAGGACCTCATCAGGAGAATCTGCCATTTTTGCCTGTAGCGATAGTTCGGCAAAATTTTTGAAACCTATTAGCCTTGCCTTTTCATAACGGAGTCCAAGAATCTGTGTAATGAGTTCATCATTCTCCGGGGCTTTTGTTACATAGGCTCTGAATAACTCCTCTCTCTTTTCCCTGTTGGAGCCATAGGTCATATAAGCAAGATAGCTCGGCTGTTGCAGGGTGAATCTCCAGACAGTCTTACCATCGCGCTCAATCTCTGCTGCCTTTTTGTCCACCTCAGGAAGCTCCTTAACATCTTCTGGATTCTCGATAATTAGCTCGTATTTGTCTATGGCGTTTAGAACATTCTGAGCGTAGTTATTCTGCAATTTTGAGAGATTTATATTGATCTCTTTGACCTTCGCACGTTTTTCCTCTGGTAGTGCCACACCTTCGAGCTTGAAGTCACGGAGTAGATTTTCAAGAACCCGCTTCTGCTCCTGATTTAGACGTCCTTTTTCCTTTTCGTAAATCTCCTTAAAAGCTTTGTAAAGCTCTGCATTCTGAAAGATATTTGTGTAATACTCGGTTATCCTTGGGATCAAACTCTGATAGACTTCCTGGGTTTTCTTTGAGTTCATCACTGAATTCAGGTGCGCAACAGGTGTAAACAGCTCTCCCAGCTTCTCGTTCATCAACTCGAAGGGTCTCACAAAGTTTTCATAAGTTTTGGGTTCAATTTTTAATAGTTCCTCAATTTTCTTTTTATTCTCTTCAATCTGGTTCAAAACCAGCTCTTTCTGTTTATCGAGATTCTCATCATTAATTGTAAATTCTGGCAACATCTCTAACTCCTCCTAAAGGGATACTCCCTCCCGATTTTTTAGATTATAAGTCAGAAACCTCGAATTGCTACCTCTTTTCGTACTTAAGTGCGCGCTGAATTTCTTTTTCAATAATTCTTCTTTTGATTGCTTCTCTCTTTTCGTACTGCCTTTTACCCTTTGCAAGGGCAAGCTCCACCTTTATTAAATGGCCCTTGAGATAGACTCTTAACGGAATAAGGGTTAGCCCCTTCTCTTTGACCTTGCCTATAAGCCTGTTGATCTCGTATTTGTGTAGTAAGAGTTTTCTTGGCCTTTCAGGGTCATGTCCAAATCTTCCAGCCTGTTTGTAGGGTGCAATATGCATATCGATTAAATACAGCTCACCGTTTTTCACATCAGCATAAGCATCTTTAATGGAAATTCGACCCTGCCTTGCAGACTTGACTTCGCTACCCTTTAAAACAATTCCCGCCTCGTAGGTCTCTAAAATCTCGTAGTCTCTTTTTGCCTTTCTATTTTCAACAAGGGTTTTTATTGCAACCATCAGAAGTTAACACCGATGAAGTGAGTTATACCGAGCTCCCCCATGGGCAAAATTGTGTATCCCAGGCTAATATTTTTCACGAGAATTGCCACTCCTGCTGAGAATCCATTAAAAACATCCCACGTTCCTCCGGTGTTTAAATCTTTGCCTTTAAGCGCGTATCCCAGCCGAATTGATAATGGTTTAATCAGGCTGAAATCGGCTCCTACATCAAAGATTGCTCCATATCCAAGCTCAAATCCACCAGAGGCAAGGATTTTTAATTTGCTCGTAGGTGTTACTCTCACCCCAAGTGCCACCTGGAGCGGGAGGAAGTACCTTTTCTCAACAAATGGCTTGATTTCGTATCCTAAATTGGTAACGGAGGCACCGAAGGTTATCAAATTTGTAATCTTTGCATGAAGACCAGCGTCAGCGGCAACTGCTATTGAATTATCTTTATCAATCCCCTGATAAATCAGCTTAACACCAGCACCCGTTTTAAAGCTGTACCCATAGAATTCAAAGTCTTTAATGGGTTTATATCTGCCAAATAGAGCTATATAGTTTGAAGAATAGCTCCCGACTTTTATACCCTCTTCGTTGGTTTTATCAATTGCTCCTGTGGTGATGAAGAAGGCCCCCACCCTTAAATCTGGCTCCACAGCATAGGAAAACCCACCGTACTTTATACCGACAAGATAGGACGAGACGAAAGTCGAGGCCCTGGTATTCGGGAAAATTGAGGGATTATAAAAATCAGCGTAGGGTGAGGTCATGTTTGCAACCTCTGCACTTCTGAAAACTGCACCATCGTAGCCGTATGGCAGGGTGAGGAAGTTATATCCTACATCGCCTTTAGAAAACCCCAGAAATGTTAGGATTATCAATAACTTCATGGCATGTAGATTACTTTTGTCCCAACTGTTACTTCACTATAGTAATGCCTGTACTGGCCACTTGATACCTTGAGATTTCTGTAGGTAACATCCGCTGAGAATTTAAATTTGCCTCTGCTAACACCTGCTCCAACGGTGAAAAACGGTATCCAGTTCTTACCCTCCGTTTCATATACACCCCCGGCAAACTCAAAGGGATAAATATCGAGGAAATTATGCCTGAAACCTATTCTGTACCACGGATAATCCCCTATTTTCCCGTAAATGAAACTCGCCTCAGTCACCAGCCTTGATGGAGGCGTAAAGCTCAGACCGGCATAAAGCTCCCTCTGAAGCTCTGTCGCAACATCAATGTACGGACCTAAAACGGACTCCCTCATCAATCTTATAAAAACAAAGCAGACCCCCTGACGATAGGAAAAGGAAGCTCTCAAGCGCGGGAAAATGTCCAGATTCCCGTAAAGTGCAAAAAATTTTGCTATTATGTCTCCACTCCCACCACCTATAAGTTGCCAATTCGTCCTGGTTTCAACATCCCGACGAGCTCTATAAAGTTTTAACCCCAGGGAAAAAATCCTGCCCTTTAAACCAAAGCCCGCAAAGTATGAGGTTAGACTACCGTGAGATATGAAATAGTCGTGGTATATCAGGTTGTTTTGCGAAGACCTCAGATAGTTATCATACCTGTATTCGTAGGACCTCAGGAGCTCGTATCCGGCTTCTATATTGATAAATTTCTTCGCCACACTGATCGTGAGATTTGTGGGCTTGAGATACCCGTACGTCCCGGCATAAGTTGTAAACTCACCAATTGATGTATTGTACCTGTCATAAACAAGTTTAGATTCTCTCTCGTAATCGGAGACGTAAGAAAACTCGGTCAGGACCTTTAGCCGCCAGTTTTCCCCAGAAGAAAAAACCGCCGGGTTGTAAAGGGAATCCAGAACATTCAATCCAGATATATTGTTCCCATACTTAAGACTTTCTACACCATAAAATTGGAACAAAAGGCTAATCAGTAATATCTTCATCCCTTTTCTCCTTGCTGGATTTCAGGCTCAGGTATAATAGTAACACAACTGAAACAGATATGGAAGCATCAGCAATGTTAAATACCGGCCATCTCGTTGTCTTTGAAATACCGACGTCGATAAAATCAATAACTTCCCCAAATCTCATTCTGTCAATGAAATTACCCAGTGCACCGCCGATTATCGCACTGTACAAAAGATAGTATGTAGGCTTCTTCTCAAAAGCCCAGATTACAGCAACAATAGCGACAAGCAGCAGAATCATTACAGGATAGGGGAATCTACCACCAAGACTTATCCCAAAGACAGAGTTTGGATTGTGGATGTAGGTGATACGCAAAATATCGTCAATCACAGGAATGGAGCTGTAAAGCTTCATACTTGAGACGACAATAAACTTCGTGAGCTGATCAAGAGCAAGAACTCCAGCGACAACCAGAATGCTCGATAAAATCTTTTTAGACAATGTGCAGCCAGTTGTGGATTAAGAAATAAACACGCCCGATGAGGAGTGAGATACGTGCCATCACCGTATATCCGAAGGAGGCTCCAAACGCGATCATGATAAAAACTATGCCCGCTCGTGAGAGTGCGCCCAAAGTCCCTTTGTGCTCCTTGGAGAAGTAAAAATAGAAGATGGTCACAACAGTCCCTATCACAAGTATCCAGTTGTTTACCGAGAGTCCCAGCGAGTGCCAGAAATTATGGGAAGGCACCCATACAGGCAGAAATGTGGCCTGAATCTGGGGGACCAGAAATCCCTGAAGATTTGCCGTTATTCCAAGTCCCGCCGCCATTCCAACTGTAAATGCAATCGCCCATCTCGAAATCCAGGCTATCGGCCTGATAAATCTCAGAAGGATAAATACAGAGAGGATTGCCGGAATTATAAGGATATACTTTTCAAGTCCTGTGTTCATTCTCCACGCGTCAATGAGCTTGGGCTTGATGTCAAAGTACCAGAGATAGACCAGCCAGAATGCCGCTGAGCTCCCTACATAAATATGCTCAGCAAATTTGTAAAAAGGATTGTCCTTGTAAAGAAAGCTAAATATTGCCAGAGTTAAAAACGCTGCAACCCATGTCCAGAATACCTGTGCCATGTTACTTCCTCCTCCTAAGGGCAATGTACCCAAGATTACCGAGAATGATGAATATTACAATCAATATGTGGACAGCTGCCTGTGGAGTCATTCCGTAGTAGGCAAGCGCTTTGTGGTGCACAAGATTCTCATAATCAGCCGCTCCCCTCAGTCCACCGATTAGTCCAACAATCTGATGTGACTGAAGATAGGGATACCAGTCAGGTGCCACAACTGCTGTTCCCCCAAGAATTATCTTCGCATTGTACCTTGCCTGCGCATACTGTACCCATGCATCACCAACAGAACCTGCCTCAAGTCCCACGATAACAGCGATATCATCATATGTATGAACATTCCTCATCATTGGTAGCGAATCCAGAGGGGTACCCCAGTAATCTTCTGCAAAAACCGAGCGAATTTCTTTTCCCATGTTAATTATCACAGCTGCAAGTCCCGGCCTGAAGCCAAGAAACACATAATCTACACCGTACTTTTTGTGATATTCCTTCGCCACCTCATTAAGTGCCGTGACACCGAGAGGAATTCCAAGAGGCCAGTGACCAAGCATCACGACCTTTAAATTCTTACTAAAACAATGCCTCAAAATAGCGTACAGCATAGGCTGCACCTCTGGCATTGAGGCGGCATCGTAGTCAATGGAGATCATCACGACTGAGCCGGGTGGAAGCTGGTCAATTTCTTTGTAAGCCTGAACAACTTCTGGAAGAGGTTTCATCGGGAGACTGATTTTAAATAGATATGGAAGGAGCACCGTCAGGAAAAGAATGAGATAAATTATCCTTCTATCAATCTGTGCCAGTTTTTCAAAGTATTTCCTCATTTTTCACCTCAGATAAGTTTTTTCAATGCCAAGTATGATTCTCAAAGACATGGCAATTCCACCAAGAGCAATCCCAATGAAGATACCTCTTTTAGCAGCAAGCTGTGGAATGTTCATAATCCATCCGGCAGTGGCAGCTGTGTATTTCAGGAAAAACCACGCTAACGGATAAATCAGGAGAAGACTCAAAATAGCTCCACCGAACTTCAACGCGCGCCTCAAAGAGTCAACCTCTTTCCTTCCATCGCTATAAAGAAGGAACGCAAATAGGAGTAGAACAAACCCAATGATCCAGGGAGCAACCTGATTACCCATAGGTACGCGCCCAAGCATCACAATGCCTGCTGAGAATAGCAGGAGAGTAGCTTCAAATCTATCAGCCCTGAATGCACGGTAGGCAGCCGACGCGATAAAGAACGCCAGAAGCGAAAACATTGTTGCCTGAAGCGGCACAAACACGTAAAGATAAAAGTACTTTCTGAATGTCGATTGGGCTGAAAGAAAGTTACCTGTGTGAATCCCGGAGTAGAAACCCCAGAACAGGGTTATGAAAAACGCCAGGATCAAACTCAGGGAGTGGAACCAGTCCTGACTCCTTCTCGACACTTTATTCCAGTGGTGAAGAAGCAGGGAGTCCAGCCCCAGAATCATGGCAAATCCCGAAACTATAATGTACCAGTCGTTGAACCTCTGCTCGAGACTTCCAAAAGGCTCATGTGGAATAAAGAATGCAACAACAAGTAAAACTCCAGTGAAAAAAGTAATTGCAATTGGAACTTCCCGTCTCATTTTCCTCCTCCGTTAAAACATGTTGAATAGGTTTTTAAGAAAATGGAAACCCTGAGCACCTGTCAAAATTGCAATTGATTCAAAGATAGTGCCGAGTCCCACAAGAGCGATAAAGAGTGCTTTCATGATATCTTCAGCCTTAAGTGTTGAAAGAGCGAGTGGGTCACGAGTCAGATAGGCACTTGCTGCATACATCTCTTCTCCAATAAGCGTGTAATCTGTGGCAGCAATAAAGAATGGTAGCTGTGTTACTGAAGTTGTTCCTGAAATCTGAATTGCTCCAATTGAGTGACCTGTCTCTGCAAGAATCAGCGACTCTGCGAAGAAAAGTCCCTGAAGGAAAATGGCACCCGGCTTTTCCCTGACCATTATTCCATCTACACCTGCTGCGTATCCAAACTGGTCCTGTGTGAGAAACATAATGTTGTTTTCACGATAAAGATCAGGACGCCCGGCTTCCATAAACCCTTCCTTCACTGTTTCCTGTGCTGCGACCATAACGATGGGATCGTAATTCGGGACGATAATCTCAGCCTCGTATTCAGCAGCTTTTTTGGCCACCCTTTTCAGAATTGCAAGTCCGGCAATGGTAGGAATATCGGAAATAGCACCAAGCCCCAGGATGTAAAGAATGGGTCTTCCCATCTCTACAGAACGTCCTACCGCTTCGTCAATTGCCTCCAGTCCCGCGATCTTACGAATCCAGAGCGGTGCACCCTTCTTTGCAAGTTGAAGGTAATACCACAGAAGCAGTGTAAATATCACAAGGATAACAAGAGCAACTACACGCTTGGTATGGAACCACTGGGGTTTTGGAATGGCAGGTGTGGGGGTAATTTCAGAATCACTGTATTCGCCATCGGCCCAGGTTCTGATCATATAGTAGTATTTCTGGCCATTTTTGAGGTCCACATCCCTGTAAGAGTTAGTGCCTCGAAGAACAAATCCGGCAGATACTCTTTCGCCATTGGGACTCCCGATTATTCTGATAATTTCATACTTTGTGACGATGGAATCATCTTTCGAGAGGTCCCATTTTACCGTAACACTCCCACCGGCATCATTGGGGGTATCATACGCTCTTACGTGGGTTGCAGGTGCTGGTTTAAAAGAAACCAGCAGCAGAAAGATAAAGCTTTGAACTATCATGTAGAAGACCTCCGTTTATAATGAGCGTCCACAAATTTTATACCATTCATGCGATATCTTCCACCGCTGCGAGGTTCGAGAACACCTGGTTGGCAGGTAAATTCAAGAGAATATACACTTTTGGACTGTATTTATTGACCTTTGCTAAGTTAAAGTGACGCATCACAGCTCCAGCCCTGCATGGGCAAAAAATGCTCGCTTCAGATTCCCATTACCTCGTATCTCCTTTATTGACTCACCTACTGCATCCTCAAGATGCCTCACATCCTCTGGAAGAAAGTTCGCTAATGTCCCATACTTGCTGT
>JALXCE010000367.1:0-1280 GCA_026991055.1 Caldifarciminota bacterium
AAGCCTTAAAATATGCTGTAAACCACGGGGGATATATTTTTATGCATGGTACGTCGCATCAGCAGGATATAACAACCTGGCAAAAGTACAATATCTCGGCTCTCGCCTACGAGTATTTTGACTTTGATACAAAAATACCTGTTCCTGGCGACAACATGATGTGGGTGTACCAGAGAATAAAGAAGGGACTAAAGGAGTTCCAGCTCGCCGGTCTGCCGGTGTCCGGCTTTGAAGTTCCACACTACTCGGCCTCGAGGATGGATTTCTTCATATTTGGGAAAATGTTTGATCTAAACTACCACAGACCGGCCCTATACATGGAATCTCCAGACGGTGTTATGTATGAAAACCAGTTCTTTCCTTATGTAATTTACTGGGACATTTATGGAGAAACCTTAATCCCGGAAAATCTTGGCTACATCAGTAATTATCTAAACGATGTGAGACCACCGGACAGCGTGATAGCTCATGCCAGATATCTTCTTGCAGTGAGGGACGGCATTGCCTCATTCTTCTGGCATCCTTCACTGGCAGACTACACTGATGCTGAACATTTTTACGGGATAGAATCATTAAACAAGGTAATAAGGGGATTGCAGGCTATGGGGTACACATTTGTCAGTCCTGTGGACCTCCCTGAACTCAAGGAATATTTCTCGCGATGAAAAGAATTTTTATAACTTTTGGGACAAGACCAGAGGCAATCAAACTCGCCCCTGTCATAAAGGAATTTGAAAAGCATCCGGAGTTTGAAACTGTTGTCTGCCTCACCGGACAGCATCAGGAGATGCTATACCAGCCCGTCAATTTTTTTGGGATTAAGCCACATTGCGATATGCAGATAATGAGACCCAACCAGACTCTTTTCGACATTACTGTGGACAGCGTAAGAGGTTACGAAAAGGCTTTAAAAGAAATGAAACCCGATCTCTTAATCGTACAGGGTGACACCACCACGGCCTTTACAGGCGCCCTTTCTGCCTTTTATTACAAAATCCCGGTTGGCCATGTGGAAGCGGGACTCAGAAGTCACAACAAATACTCTCCGTTTCCAGAGGAAATAAACAGGGTACTCGTTGGTAGACTTACCGACCTTCATTTCGCGCCCACTGAAACTGCCCGAAAAAACCTGCTTAATGAGGGGATACCCGATGAGATGATTTTTGTTACAGGCAACACCGTGGTCGATGCAAATCTTCAGGCCATAGAAATCATTAGAAATCAGGGACTTGATAAAAAAATCGAACAGTTCCTTGAGAATGTAGCACCCGGCCTTACTG
>JALXCE010000367.1:1290-2955 GCA_026991055.1 Caldifarciminota bacterium
CTGCCTGGCATTAAAAGATATCGCTCTTACCTTCAAAGACGAGGTAGAAATAGTCTATCCAGTTCATCTTAATCCCAACGTAAGAAAACCCGTATTCGAGATTCTTGGAAATCTGGATAACCTCCACCTCATCGACCCTGTAGATTATCCGACCTTGATTTACTTCCTTGAAAAATCCTACATAGTGCTAACTGACTCCGGCGGAATCCAGGAGGAAGCTCCATCCTTCGGCAAACCTGTTCTGGTCATGAGAGAGGTTACCGAGCGTATGGAAGGGGTGGATGCAGGAATTGCAAAACTTGTAGGGACTGACCGGGAAAAGATATTTAACGAAGCATCCCAATTACTGCGGGATAAAAAGGCATACGAAAGTATGGCAAAAGCTATCAATCCTTACGGTGACGGCCGTGCCGCGGAGAGAATAGTAAAAATCGTTACCGAGTTTTTCAGCGAGAAATAGACATCGGGACAGTCTAATATTCCCTTTGACAAAAATTCCACACTCTCTATCTCTGAGTGTGTCCAAATATTTCCAAACGCAAAAATTCCTCTCCCCCGCATAAATACTTGCGGGGAGAGGATGAAGGAGAGGGGCAACATATTTCACAAATGATCAAACTTACTTCCCGACCCAGTAAAAAGTCTCCATCTCTAATCTTCAAGCAAGATATCCATACCCTCACTTGAAAAGCAATCGGGGATTTGTAGCTACAAGTGAATATAACGAGCAGAAAAGTGAATTTAAACAAGTTTACCCAAGCATGATAAGTAGAGAAACTCCCTCCCTTCCTTTGGAAGGGAGGGTTGGGGTGGAATGGAAAAAATTAATTTAGCGAAAGTACGCAAGTACATACAGGAACATCGTTTCCCTGGATTTTTAAAGAGTGTTAAACTTAAGATTTTTCGAACACACTCTCTCCGACTTGACTTTGCAGGGCTGTTATTGCATTTTTGAATTATAATCAAAATGGAGGATAAAGATGGATCTGAAAGAAATTCTCGAAAAGAATGAATCAAAGATACTACTACTCGTTGCAGATGGTCTTGGCGGAATACCACACCCTGATTATGGGTATAAAACTGAACTGGAAGTCGCAAACATCCCGAACCTCGACGAGCTCGCATCAAAGAGTGCCCTCGGTCTAACCATCCCCGTTGAGCCAGGCATAACCCCGGGGAGCGGGCCCGCTCACCTATCATTATTTGGATATGACCCCATCAAACACGAAATCGGTCGCGGTGTCCTTGAAGCCCTCGGGATAGGATTTCACATGACCAAGAGAGACGTAGCGGCAAGAGGAAATTTCGCCACCATCAAGCCCGATGGCACAATCGTTGACAGACGTGCTGGAAGAATCCCAACTGAGGAATCGAGAAAAATTGTGGAAAAACTTCAGGAACGCATAAAAGAAATTGACGGTGTGGAGATCATCCTCAAACCCGGAAAAGAACACAGATTTGTTCTTATACTGCGAGGAGATGGATTATCAGATAAAATTACGGACACAGACCCCCAGCACGAAGGGTTGAAGATGCTCGATCCAGAACCACTCGATGAATCCGCAAAGTTCACGGCCGAAGTTATCAAGAAATTCATCAAAAAGGCACTTGAAATCATAAAAGATGAACCCAGAGCCAATGGTATCCTGCTTCGCGGATTTGCCA
>JALXCE010000368.1 GCA_026991055.1 Caldifarciminota bacterium
AAAGCGCCTTTCTCGCCCTGAAAAGCTACTTTTTTCATGATAAATCACTCCTCAAGGAGGCCGCGCCCCTCAAATAGACATGCTTAATCTCATCCTGTGATTTGTCGGTTTCAAAAAGGAGAAGAATACGGATAACCCGTTTCATTGCTCCTTCTACCTCCATCTCCTGGGTGTCGAGCAGTGGAACACGTGTAAGGCCCATCTCTCTTGCCGCTTCTGCCGGAAATGCCTTGTTCAGATCACTTGTTGCCGAAAAAATGATAGCAGAGATATTTTTTTCAGAAATTTGATTTCGCTCCAGAATCTCTGTTATAAGCTCTTTTGTGCGGGAGAGGATCTCCTCGCGTTCATTTTTATCGCAGGTTATAGCTCCTCTGACTCCTCTTACCATGCCCTGCCGTTTGAACCGAAAAGGCGAATTTTCCTCTTTACCGTTTCTTTCACCATTTCTCTGCCCTCGCCGAGGTATTTCCTCGGGTCGAAGACGTCAGGGTTTTCTGAGAGGAATTTTCGGACACCTGCGAGAAATGATAGCCTCAAATCGGTATCTATGTTAATTTTGCAAATACCTGCCTCAATCGCGGCTTTAATCTGATCATCCGGTACTCCCTTTGCTCCTTTGAGCTCAGCACCATATTTTTCTGCAAGTGCAACAATGTCAGGAAGTACGCCAGACGCGCCGTGTAGTACGAGGGGAATTTTAACAAGTTCACGTATCTTTTTGATCCTTTCAATGTCTAATTTTGGCTCACCTTTGAACTTGTATGCACCATGAGATGTTCCCACTGCCACTGCAAGGGCATCAACCCCTGTGGCGTCTACGAACTCTTTTGCCTCCTCGGGGTCCGTAAGAACTGCTTCTCTTTCACTGACCTTAACGATATCTTCAATCCCTTTAAGTCGCCCAATTTCAGCCTCGACTGTTACCCCTACTGCGTGGGCAAGGTCTACAACTTTGGAAGTGATTCTTACATTCTCCTCGAATGGTTTGTCCGAAGCGTCAATCATTACAGATGTGAATCCATTTCGAATGGCCGATACAATCACTTCCCAGTGCTTTCCGTGGTCCACGTGGAGTGCAATGGGAACAGACGCCTTTGATGCGGCGAGCTTCACCATCTCTGCTAAAAATTCGATACCAGCATATTTCATCGCACCTTCACTAACAGCGATAATAACCGGTGAATTTTCTTCCTCTGCTGCTTCTACGATAGCCTGCATAAATTCAAGATTGTTGATATTGAAGGCGCCAACACCATACCCCTTTTCGTAGGCGTCAGTGAGAATTTCTTTCATTGTAACAAGTGCCATGATTACCTCCTTGTAAATAGTTTAATCTTCAAGAGAGGGCGTTGCAATAGAGGGTGAATTTATGCGGGAAGGAAAATTTTGTAAGCAGGCATAAGCAATGAGTACTCGAGAGGCTCATCCTGTAGAATAAAAAAGAAAATACGCCCCTCTCCCACAAACTTAGTTTGTGGGAGAGGGTATTCCGCTTGAGAACTTAAAAATCCATGATGTAAACCCTCACCCCATCCCTCTCTCGCGAAGCGAGAGAGGGACATTCTCAGATTTTTGATTGAAATTTTGTCAGGATGTGACCCCTCCCCTGATTTCTCTCCCCGCAGAGAATTTACGCAGGGAGAGGAAGCTTTTTTGATCGGATGTCTAAACTTTTCTCTGGAAGATAACCATTAAATTAGAGTGGCTTGGGGATTTGTTTATTTCACCCCTCTTTTTATCTCGGGCACGAGATAAAAGTTGATGCCTCTGTAATTGATTCGTTTGAGTTCCCCTCTTTTAACAAGCTGGTCAAGGAAGTTGTCCGGTATGTCCTCGAATCTTTTCTTCAGGGTTTCGATAATCTCATCTTCCCTCATTGGATGCCTACGACATATAGATTTTATGGCCTCAACTGGATTTTCAAATCCTTCAAGGTCAAATTCACCCTGCTCCGGGTGTGTAATTGGAACTACATTCCCTAATATTGCATGCGCCTTTACAATGGCCTCTTCATCAGGTGGAACAGCCCAGGGCTCTGCCGGTGGTCTGATGGGAACATTAATATAAACCCTGTCCGGCATGATCTTTTTAAGGGCTCGGGCAAGCCCGTCCAACTCCTCTTCACTGTCGTTCAACCCTTTAACGAGCATTATTTCAAGCCATATCTGACCTTTATAGATTTCCCTGAACCTGATTTGACCATCAATAACTTTATCAATTGTTATACTTTTGTGCGGCCTGTTTAAACGTTTGAAAGTTTCCTCAAAAACGGTGTCAAGTGAGGGAAGTACTACATCGGCTTTCGAAAGGTCTTCTCTTACTCCCTTGTCATATAAAAGTGCGCCGTTGGTGATAACTGCCACAGGTAAACCTGTTTTTGATTTTGCCATCTCGATAAGCCAACCCAGGTTAATATTTAAAGTTGGCTCCCCCTCTCCCACAAATGTGATAAAATCTATTTTATCTCTATTGAGTGAAACTGCTTCAATTATTTCATCAAGGATGTCTTCTTTTGGGAAAAATTCCTGACGCTCATTGATAAGATGAAGTGTCCTCCCGAGTTGACAGTATACGCATGAGTAATTACAGGTTTTTAAGGGTATCGGATTAACACCGAGGGAACGACCAAGCCTCCTTGATGGGACTGGGCCATATACATACTTAAATTTTTTCGAGTTCACTTTTCACCATCTCCAGTGCCTTTTCAATGGGTACATTTTTCTTCATTAATGGGAACATTTTTATGCTCTTTTTTTCAAGTAGTTTCCTGTTTTGCATACCCATTGAGTGGCCAATAAAAACCTGGCAGTCCGAGAGGAGATGTTTTATGAGCTTTGCCTTCTCAGGATTGTTGTGCTCATCGATACCCAATTTTTCATCGGTGTAATCATTTATTCGCTTTTCAACAAAATGGAACTCGCCGTCTTTGTAATCGTAAATGTAATACATTTCAGCGTCACCAAAATGGCCAAACCTCACAGTCTTACCATCATCTGTGGCAACTGCTATTCTCATGTTTCTTTCCTCCTTTTTGCAGCGATGAAAATTTCCATGGAAGTTTCCCGAATTTCCATGATCTCAAAGCCGTACTTTTTAAGCATGGATTCAAATTCTTCCCGGCTGTAGTATCTTTCGGGGATTCCTGTATTCCCCCCTTTCTTCCAGTCTATGATGATAAAAATTCCGTCTGGCTTTAATACGAGTGGTAATTTGCTTAAAAATTTGTCAGGATGTGAGATATGATGGAAAGAATGTATGGTGTACACAAGATCAAACGTGCCTTCAAGTTTATCAACGTCTTCTGCTTTTAGCGGAACAAGCTCAATGTTTTTGTCTCTATAATGGATGGTATACGGGTCTATCCCAACGCCTCTAACCCCAAATTTTTCTACGAGCTCGGAAAGGAACCTCCCGCTTCCAGCACCCACGTCAAGAATGATGTGCCCCTTTTCTGGTCGTGCAGTGACTGCCTTTAGTTTCAGGTTTTCTATGTATTTTGCGATAAAATCAAGGTGCTCCATCAGTCTCCGAATTCTTCGTAAAGTTTCTGATAATCTTCCGTAGCAACCACGTATTGATTCAATTTCTGCTCATCCCAATCGGAGGTCATTTTAAGGATGTTATCGAGTATCTCTGTCACTTCTTTTGGAAGATCAACCTGTATCTCAGGATTTTTTAGATGGAGATATCCTCTAACAGGGATGCCTTTATCGTCTACTTCCCGAATTTTTTCAATCTCTGGGATGCTTTCAATGAAGTTGGTAAAATCCTCGATGTAGAACGTATAAGGCTGGAGGCGATAAACAAAGTTCGTTGGTTTCTCCCCAAATTTATTTGAGTATTCCATTTCAAACAATAGCAGGATGCGGCTAATCCTGAATGGGTGTATGTCATTCTGTCTTTTGAGGATATACAGTATCAAAGCCTTTTCTAATTCCATGGTTGCTTACCTCTGTTTTTGAGATTCATTCTCAATTATCGCCGGATTTTATTGATTAATCAAGATTTCGGGAATGTGTGATTGAAAATTTATTCTCTATGTCTACATTTGTGAGCCTAATGGCATCTAAGTTTCCCTTCCCCCGCCTACAAAGCAAGTGGAGATGGGGGCATTACGCTTGAAAATTAAAATTTAAGACGAAAACCCTCATTACTACCTTTTCTCACAAAGGCGAGATGGAATTTTAATAACCAATTTCTGATGTGGCCCCCCTCCTTTCATCCTTCCCCCGCAAACAAATTTATGCGGGGGGAGGAAAAATTTTTTTAGGTGATGCTGTCATCAAGGTTTGACACAGTCATTAACTAATTTAGATTTTTCAAGCAAACTCTAATCGATGTTTATTCGTGTATAGTGAGTCAGGAAGTTTAGATGAGTCTAAAAAGGCAGGCAGTGAGTTAGAAGGGTGCATTATAATTTCGATTCTTATGCACACGGAGACGCGGAAAATCTTTGAGAATTTCTCCTGGATGTTACTTGGTCAGGTGGCCGGTCGGGTATTTGGCTTCTTTGCTATCATCTTTCTTGCCAGAAGACTCGGTAAGAGTGCTTATGGTATGTGGGCTTTTGCATTCGCACTACTGTCCTACGGTATGCTCCTTACGGATTTTGGACTCAGCACCTACGGGTTGATCGAGGTCTCAAAGGACAGAAAGGCACTGAAAACCCTTCTTGGAGATATTCTCTCCATTAGGCTTGTAATCGCATTTTTTCTACTTATCATCATAGTTCCTTTCTCAAGGATTGTCCCAAAGCTCAGCTCAATGTCAGGCCTCTTATTCTTAACCTTCCTTAATCTTATCCCTTTTGCTCTCTCCTTAGATTGGGCGTTCAGAGCGCTGGAAGATATGAAGTTCGCCGCACTCTGGACGTTTATTTTCAATCTTTTATTCTTTTTGCTGATAATTATTGTGGTTAAAAGTCCGTCCGATATTCTAAAAGTCCCGTCCTCAAGATTCTTTTCACTTCTTATTGCTTCTGGTCTTCTTATTTACCTTCTCTGGAAGAAATACCCTGAGCTCTTTGCCTTCAACGTAAATTTCAGCAGATGGCCTGCCATGATGAAGGTTTCAGTTGTCCTTACGGCTTCCTTTGTCATGATTAAAATTTACTACAACATTGATGTGCTGATGCTGGGATTTTACAGGACAATGAAGGAGGTGGGAGTTTACAGCGCAATTTACAACTTTGTCCTCGCCCTGTCAGTGGTGAGATTTTCGCTTCTCTATGCCGTGCAGCCGACACTTTCCCGGATTGAGCAGATACCCTGGAAGGATTATTCGAAGAAATTATGGAAATTCGAGGCAGTATCCATAGCTATTGGAATTCTTTTGTATCTTTTTGTTTTCGTTCTGGCAGGACCTATCATAAAGATTTTTTACGGCGGTAAATACACAAGTCCCGAAACAATAAAACTTTTAAGAATTCTCATCAACGCCAACCTAATAATGTTCATAAATCTTGTTTTCCCCTCACTTTTGATCATTGTGAAGAGGGAAATGCTCTACTTCTGGGTTACGACTGCTGGAGCGACCACAAACTTCTTATTAAATCTGTATCTGATACCGAGGTTTGGGTACTTTGGGGCTGCATACACGACTGTGCTCTCAGAATTTGTTGTATTTTTGCTGTCTTTTGTTTTATACTACCGCCTGATTAGACCATGAAAGCGTTTATTCTTGCAGCGGGAAAGGGCACACGACTCATGCCATTGACAGCTGAGATTCCAAAGGCCCTGCTTGAGTTGAAAGAAGGCCTCACTCCACTGGATTTTCAGCTAGATCTACTCACCAAGTATGGATTTCCCCCGTCGGATATTTTCATTATCGGTGGTTATCGTTTTGAAAAACTCAAGAGATACAGTGAAATTGGAGTCAATCTCGTTTTTAATAAGAAATACGACAGTTTAAACAATATCTACACTTTCCTGCTTGCTTCAAATTTCATAAACGGTGAAGATTTTTTAATTTTGAATGTTGACACAATTTTTGATGGATCCTTGCTCGACAAGCTTATAAAGACACCGGGAAGCGCAATGGTGGTGGATAACGTCAAGGTTCTTGGTGATGAGGAGATGAAGGTCAAGATCGCTGATGAAAGAATTGTGGAGATCAGCAAATTCATACCGCCTGAGAACGCTCATGGTGAATATATTGGTATTTCGAAATACTCGCGCTCAGAGGCCACAGTGATATTCGACAAAATCAGGGATATGCTCGAAAATGGCGAGGGGCACAGATGGTATGAGGATGCAATAAATCTTGTTCTCGACAGGGTTAAGATATCACCTGTTTTCACAGAAGGTAAAAAATGGATTGAAATTGATACGCCGCAGGATTTAGAAAAAGCGCGGGGGCTTGTTCATGATTTACAGAACAATTAATATCCCGGTTTTTCTGGAAATCGGTGAGGGTATACTTGAAGACTTTGATGGAATTTTAAAAAAACATAATCTCTCCTTCTCTCGTCCATTGATTCTCACAGGTGAGAAAAGCTCAAAAGTTCTTGCAGGATTTGATTTTTTTAAAGGCTTCGAAAAGCTATTCATCCGGGAAAACGACCTTGAAACTTTGCTCGGCATAAAAAGCGCCATTTACGGCAAGGGTTATGATGTTTTAATCGCGTGCGGAGGTGGAAGAGTGATTGATAGTGGAAAATTTCTCTCTCTCGAGACTTCCCTTCCACTTGTTGCTATTCCAACAATTCTATCAAGCGACAGCGTGTCATCGCCAATAAGCATTCTTAAAGATAATCATGGCACAAGGAGCATGGGAACGGTTATGCCAATGGGGGTTTTAATTGATGTTCAGATAATCAGGACGTCGCCCGAGATTTACCTAAAAGCGGGATTGGGTGATCTCATGTCCAATCTGTCGTCTGCTTATGACTGGGAGCTTGCTTACAAACGCGGTTTCGAAAGAATCGATAACTTCTCGAGAATGCTTGCCCTTCTGCCCGCTCAGCGAATTCTTCTCAAAACCGATGTGTACGAGGAGTTAAAAGACGAGGAGCTACTTGCTGATCTCGCCGAAGGACTGGTGCTCAGCGGAATTTCAATGGCCATAGCCGGGAGTTCAAGGCCTGCCAGTGGAAGTGAGCATAATATCAGCCATAGTCTTGACAGGATACTCGGGCAGCAAAAGAAACTTCATGGTCTGCAGGTGGGAGTTGCCACTATTCTTACTCTCATTCTTCAGGGGAATAGTGAGCAGGCCGATGTCCTTTCTCAATTGTATCAGAAGACTGGCTTTCCTTTGAATTTAAAGGAGCTCGAAATCTCCTGTGAAGATTTCGAGAAGGCCCTTGAAATAGCACCAGGCCTGAGGGACAGATATACTGTCCTTAACGAAATCCCTATTGAGGAGCTGAAAGAAGTCGCAAAAGCCAGACTCTGCAAGTAATCCACATGTTTGATCCCATTTATCTTGAAGCCTACGAGACGGGCAGGCTAAAGGAAAAAGTCGAAGAGGCCCTGGAGTCGTTGAATTCATGCGTAGTCTGTCCGCTTGGATGTCGGGTGAATAGGCTCGAAGATGAGATTGGTGATTGCGGGGTCGGGAGATTTGCAATTCTTTCTTCCTATGGACCTCATTTCGGGGAAGAATCTGTGCTTGTCGGCTACCACGGCTCGGGTACAGTGTTCTTTGGAGGATGCAACCTCAGATGTGTTTACTGCCAGAACTATGATATAAGTCAGCTCAGATGGGGTAGAGTAGTGGACGCTAAAACCCTTGCAGGTGTGTTTCTTGAAATTCAGGGTATGGGGTGTCATAACCTCAATCTCGTGAGTCCCACCCACGTGGTTCCCCAGATCCTTGAAGCACTTTTGATGGCTGTGGAGAAAGGTTTCAGGCTGCCTATTGTTTACAACACAGGTGGATACGACCACATAAGGACGTTGAAATTGCTCGACGGAATTGTTGATATTTACATGCCCGATACGAAATATGGCGATTCTAAAAAGGGATTAAAGTACTCAAGGGTTAAAAACTACTTTGAGATCAATAGGAGAAACCTGAGGGAAATGCATCGGCAGGTAGGAGATTTAAGGATTGAAGAAGGTCTTGCCGTCAGAGGACTCCTAATTCGGCATCTTGTTTTACCGAACAATATTTCTGACTCCGAGAAGGTCATCGATTTTATAGCCGATGAACTCTCAAAAGATAGCTGGCTGAATCTCATGGATCAGTATTATCCTGCCTACAGAGCGAGGGAGTACCCTGAATTGTCCCGAAGGATCACCCGGAGAGAATACTTTAGTATTGTGGATTATGCACAAAGCAAGGGAATTCACAGAGGAATTCCATTTGATCATGCCCGATAGATTATCATCTTGGGAGCTCGTAATTGGGGGATTCCCTTGTGATTGTTATATCATGAGGATGTGATTCGATATAACCGGCATAAGTGATTTTAACAAATTTTGCCTTTTCCTGGAGCTCGGGGATGTTTTTTGCTCCAACATACCCCATTCCGCTTTTGAGACCACCTATTAACTGGAATATGACATCCTTTACTGGCCCCCTGTAGGGTACACGTCCTTCCACGCCTTCTGGAACAAATTTTGTTGCTTCTTCCTGGAAATATCTGTCGCCGCTGCCTTCCTGCATAGCTCCTATTGAACCCATTCCCCTGTAGATTTTAAATCTTCGACCACCAAGAAGGATGGTCTCTCCCGGACTCTCATCTGTGCCAGCGAGAAGATTCCCGAGCATCACAGCTGAAGCTCCAGCGGCCAGGGCCTTAACGATATCGCCCGAATATCTGATACCTCCATCTGCAATTATAGGGACATTCTTTTCCTTTGCGACCTTGTAGCAGTCCATGATAGCAGTGAGCTGGGGTACGCCCACACCTGCGACTACCCTTGTGGTGCAGATAGAGCCAGGGCCAACCCCAACTTTAATCGCGTCGGCACCAGCTTCGATAAGGTCTCTGCATCCCTCTGCAGTTGCCACATTACCTGCAATAAGCTGGATTTCGGGATAGGCCTCCCTGATCTTTTTCACTACATCAAGGACTTTTGTTGAATGCCCGTGGGCCGTGTCAACGACCACGATGTCCACCCCTTTTTCGATAAGGAGCTTCAATCTATATGGCCAGTCCTTACCGGTCCCTATGGCCGCTGCCACTATAAGCCTTCCTGAGGTATCAACGAGGGCATCTGGATACTCTGTCTTTTTCAAAATATCCTTCAGAGTTATGAGACCAACAAGTCTTCTATTTGCGTCAACTACCGGAAGTTTTTCAATCTTGTGTGCCTTTAAAACCTCGACCGCATTTTCAATGTCAACTCCCTCCTCTGCAACAATGAGTTTATCGAATTTTTTCATTACATTTTTAAGAGGGAGCTGGTCGTTGTATTCGAAAAGCAGGTCTTTTTTCGTTATAAGTCCGAGGAGTGTATTGTCTTTGTCAACAATAGGAATACCTGAAATTCCTTTTTCATTGACCAGTTTTTTAGCCTCTCCAACGGTATTCTCTGGAGTCAGAGTAATTGGCTCAGTGATGATCCAGCTCTCGTATCTTTTGACCTTTTCCACCTCTTCTGCCTGTTTTTCCGGGCTCATATTCCGGTGAATCACACCGAGACCGCCGTATTTTGCCATGGCAATGGCCATCTGGCTCTCAGTAACTGTGTCCATGGCGGCAGAGACGATGGGAATGGTCATTTTTAGCTTTGGTGTAAGCTTTGTGGACACATCAACTTCAGAGGGGATGACAGAGCTTTTCTGGGGAACAAGTAAAACGTCATCAAAGGTAAAGGCTTCTCGAATTTCCATTAGATTTT
>JALXCE010000369.1 GCA_026991055.1 Caldifarciminota bacterium
AAGCAGAGGCCAGCTTTCACCTCCTCAGGATGCCCCAAGGAGGCTGTATGGGGTATTAGCACGCCTTTCGGCGCGTTATCCCCCACCGGAAGGCAGGTTAGTCACGTGTTACTCCGCCGTCCGCCGGTTTACTCCTCCCCCGAAGGGGAGTTTCTCCCACGACTTGCATGGCTAAGACACGCCGCCAGCGTTAGCCCTGAGCCAGGATCAAACCCTCCACAGGGAATACGCTCTCTTTCTCCTTCACCAGAAACATACCACTTCTCTTTCAAATATCTCCTTTGTTAAAGGCGTAATTATATTAACTCCGCCCCCTAAGTTTGTCAACCCTCATCTGCAACCTTTCCTATCTCCAGAACGCCCCTTATTTTACACCCTTTCCTCCATCATTTCCAGATTCCACACCCCCACCTATTTCCTCCCCCACGCACTCCGTGCGTGGGGGAGGATGGGAAAAGTAAACATTTTTCAATAATATCAACCTGCATTTTTAGAACATGATTCCCACTCTACTCATCTTTACCAACACCAAATAGCCCAAATTTACTATGTTTAATGCTACCAATTTATCATTGACAGGTGTTCCACTGTGTTTTGTAATTTTTACAAAAATGGAGGACGGTTATGAAGTTCATAATGTCTCTCATCTGGAGTATTATCCTGGTAGGCGGCTTCTCCGCCGTGTATGCTCAGGGGACAGATCAACACCCTGAATTATCCCCTGAGGAAAAATTGCAGACCTGCAGAGGGTGCCACAAGGAGGTTACACCAGATATTTATAATCAATGGTATAATTCCCGCCATGGCCTCGATAACGTCCGTTGCTTCCAGTGCCACGGCACCTTTGAGGACTTCCATAAAACTCCTCCGGTCTCCAAATGTGCTGCATGTCATGCAAAAGAAGTACAGCATCTCAATGTTCCGGAAAATTCTCCTAAAAAGACCTGCTGGTCCTGTCATCCAGTTCATACGTTCAGAGTTCACAAAGGCAAGTAAGGAGGTTTGATTTATGGCTATTTCAAGAAGAGATTTCATAAAAAGGAGTGCTGCGATAGCAGCTGCCTCCATGGTGGGCCTGAAGTTGCCCAAAGAACTGGAGGCCCAGGGCATGCCCGAGGTGGACAAATGGGTGCGCGGAACCTGCCGATTCTGCGGTGTGGGTTGCCGCGTGGAAATGGGGGTAAAAAATGGAAAACCTGTCGCTATCCGGGGCGTGCCTCAAGCAAAGACAAACTTTGGATTCCTGTGCATGAAAGGAATGCTATTTTACAAATTCATCCGCCATCCGGATAGACTGGTTAAACCTCTTTATAGAAAGAGAAAGACGGAACCATTCAAGGAAATTAGCTGGGATAAAGCCCTTGATATCGCGGCAAGCGAATTTGCCAAGGCAGTGAAAAAATATGGTCCAAACTCAGTGGCTTACTACGGCTCGGGGCAGGCCCTCACCGAGGAGACTTACCTTTTCCAGAAAATCTTTCGCGGCGGACTTAGAACCAACAATGTAGAAGGTAACCCGCGTCTGTGCATGGCAAGTGCAGTTGGTGGATACATCACATCCTTTGGTGCCGATGAGCCCATGGGGGCATACGAAGACATCGAGAAGGCACTCACATTCTTCATCATTGGAAGTAACATGGCTGAAGCTCACCCTGTGCTTTTCCGGAGGATTATGAATAGAAAACTGGGGAATCCCGATGCAGTGAAAGTGATTAACGCAGACCCGAGGGTCTCACCCACTTCACGTATCGCTGATCTTCACTTACAGTTCAAACCGGGTACCGACCTTGCCCTCCTCAACGCCATGGCATACGTAATCATCAAGGAGGGTTGGTACAACAAAGACTTTGTCAAAAATTACGTATCCTTCCGTGTAGGAAAGGAAAAGAAAGAAGTTACATTTGATGACTACATTAAACACCTTGAGAATTACACCCCTGAGAAGGCTACAAACATATGTGGTGGAAATATCACACCAGAAAAAATAAGACTTGCAGCCAAATGGTTCGCAACCTCAGGCAGAACCATGAGTTTCTGGACCATGGGACTCAACCAGAGAACCCGTGGTGTATGGGCAAACAACCTTGTGAATAACCTTCATATCCTCACGGGACAGCTTGGAATTCCGGGAGCAGACAGTTTTTCACTTACTGGTCAGCCAAACGCCTGTGGAGGTGTGAGAGAAGGTGGTGGACTGTGTCACATCCTGCCAGCTCATAGACCCGTTGTGAACGACAAGCTCCGCCATGAAGTCGAGCGTCTGTGGGGTATTCCCGAGGGCAGAATTCCACCCAAACCCGGATATCACACAATCGCTATGTTTAGCGCAGTAAACGAGGGTAAGATCAAGGCCATCTGGATTCATACAACGAGTCCGGCTCAGAGCCTTCCCAATGCTGACAAATACAGAAAGGGACTCGCGCGCGAGGATGTATTTGTGGTTGTAACTGATATTTTCCCCACAAAGACCACAGAGCTCGCAAATCTGATTTTACCTTCTGCATTCCTCTTTGAAAAGACCGGAGTTTATGGTTGCTCTGAAAGAAGGTCACAGCTTACTTTGAAAGCTCTTGAGCCTCCTGGAGAGGCCAAACCGGAGCTCTGGATCGCTGTTGAATGGGCCAAAAGGTTATCAAAGAAACTGAAAGACCCTGTCATTTACAAGGTGGTAGAGCCATTTGACGGCAAGGAGCCTGGATTTGAGCTTCCAAAAGCTGTCTGGTCTGAATATGCCGGTAAGCTAACGAAAGGCCGTGACAACGACCTATCCGGTGCGACCTATGAGGTCTTAATGAAGAGGCCTGACGGTGTTCAGTGGCCTGCGCCTACGCAGGAAATTGCGCTCAAAGGTGGTACACCAAAGAAATTTGTCCGTGGAATTGACCCCATTGCCACAAGGCTGGCAAAGGGCAACGAGAAATATGTGTTCTA
>JALXCE010000370.1 GCA_026991055.1 Caldifarciminota bacterium
TCTCCATACGAGTTACAGGCTCATCAAGGATGATTGACATCGAGGTCGAGACCGGAGGTGAGATTTTAAACAGATACAGGGCTGATGGCGTGATAGTGGCAACCCCTACAGGCTCCACCGCTTACAATCTCGCTGCAGGCGGTCCCATCGTCTATCCCGGTATGAAAGCTATTATCATAACTCCTATTTGTGCACACACGTTGTCTGTGCGGCCAGTAATCCTTCCTTCTAACATATATCTGAAAATCACAACATCCTCTAAGGGTGAGGAAAAAATACTGCTCTCTGCTGACGGACAGCACGAGGTTCTTCTTGCAAACGGGGAGACTATCGAAATTACCGAGTGTCACAACCGTGTTAAGCTCGTCCGACTGGAAGATACTCCAGGCTTCTTTGAAATCCTCAGGAAAAAACTCGGCTGGGGATAATGGGGCTCATTGAACTAACCGTTAAAAACTTCATCCTCGTTGAATCCATCGAGCTCCAATTTGCAGAGGGTCTGAATATTATTACAGGGGAGACAGGAGCCGGTAAATCCCTTCTTGTGGGTGCCATAAATCTCCTTACAGGCGGCAAGGTTGACTGGGATATCGTCTCTGGCACCGAAAAATCTGAGATAATCGGTGTTTTCGAAATCACCACCAGGGCTCGCGAGATTCTGGAAGATATGGGTATCGAATCGGATGAGGAGATCATTATCCGACGGGTACTTAATCCAAATCAGAGGAAGTCACGGTCCTATGTGAACATGATACCTGTTACACAGCAGTTTTTACGTGCACTCACATCTGCTCTCGTTGACATCCACGGACAGCACGTGCACCAGAGCCTCTTTGATGTATCTACACACCTTCAATACCTTGATAAGTTTGCAGGTAACGAAGAGCTCCGCGAAAGATTAAAAAAAGCCTACAACGAGCTGATGGAGCTCAAGCGCAGATATCAGGCGGAATTAAAAGAGGTAGAGGAAACTGAAAAGGTCCGGGATTTTCTCGAATTTCAGCTCAAAGAACTTGAAGATGCAGAGCTTAAGATCGGTGAAGAAGAAGAGCTTGAGGAGAGGATAAAAGTTCTCAGCAATCTTGAAACCCTGAGATCAGGAATATCTGAAGCCATGAAATTTCTTTATGAGGATGACGACTCCGCATATTCAAAACTGACTCATGCCACAGGCATACTCCAGGACCTATCGAGGATAGACCAGGAATTCAATAAAGACGTGGAGTCTCTTGAAGAGATTCTCATTGGAGTGGAAGACATATGGCGGCGGCTCCTTGACTACTTTAAAAAACTTGAGTCAGAACCCGAAGAACTCGACCGACTCATGGCTCGACTTTCAAAGATAAATAGACTGAAGGAAAAGTACAAAACAGACATAAAGGGGCTTTTGAAAATCCTCGATGAAACAAAGGAAAAACTAAGCAAGGTAGAAATTCGAGATGAACTTTTAAGAAAACTGAAATCAGAGCTAAATGAAAAGGAAAAAGAGGTGAAGAAGATTGCTCTCGAGCTCTCAAAGTCAAGAAAGGATGCCGCGGGAAAATTCGAGAAACTGGTAATGGAAGAACTTGCTGCACTTGGTATGCCACGAGCAGTCTTTGTTGTTGACTTTAAGGAAAAAGAAATCGATGAGACCGGGATGGATGAGGTGGAATTTTTGATCACAACCAACCCCGGCGAGTCTCCGAGACCTATAAGAAAAATAGCCTCCGGTGGTGAGCTCTCGAGAGTTATGCTTGCACTTAAAACTGTTCTTTCAGACATTGACGACATCCCTACCCTGATTTTCGATGAAATTGACGTAGGGATCGGGGGTAGAATTGCAGAGGTCGTTGGGAAGAAGCTAAAAGCCATATCTGAGAGAAGACAGGTAATTGCAATAACCCACCTGCCGCAGATAGCAGTTTATGGGGATAAGCACTTTGTCGTTGAAAAAGAGAGTATTGGAGATAAGACAGTGACTCACGTGCGGGAGGTTAAAGGCGATGAGCGTGTAAGGGAAATTGCCCGCATGCTCGCAGGGGAGAAGATCACCGAGAGCTCCATCAACCATGCTCTGGAACTCCTCAAATCCGCCGGAACAGTTTAATCCCCATCCTATCGACCATTTTTTATGGAGCCACTTCAAAAAATAGCCTTAACCTTTTCTTCACGAGTGGATTTTGCGTCGCAGTGTATAAAAATTGGGAGATGCAAGGCCATTTTAAGCGAAACTCCCCCTTCCAGGCCTTCCCCGCTTTGTGCGGATGCAAGATGTTTCTTTTGTGATTTTTTAACACTCGCTTCGCAAGTACTATGAAATACACTAATAAGCTTTCCTTCACATGTTGCGTATAAACTACTCTCAGGCTACGAAAGAAAAATTATCTGCTCTCAAAATGCAATTTCCCATATAAACTAAATCTTCCTCTCCCCCGCATAAATACTTGCGGGGAGAGGTCAGGTGAGGGGCTACATCTTGAATTTTTAAGTACCCTGCAAGTCTTAACTTCGTCTCTGCTGGTTTAAGCAAGAATGGTACTCTATCCCCTCACTTTGGGTAGGGGGTGGAATGGTCTCCCGACATTATTTCGGACACCCTCTCACAGGTGTATAATTTTCCAAAAGGAGGTTTTTAAAAATGAAGTGGGTTACAAGAGAATATGTTCATGTAGACAGGGTTGCCTGTCCCTGGCTGATAAAAAGGTTTATTGACCCAGATGCAGAATTTGTATTCGTCCCGAGAGACACAGACCCATCAACCATAAAAGATGGTATTCCCTTCGATTTTAAGGGAGTTGAGCTTGGCCATCACGGAGACAAATGTTCATTCGACGCCTTTATAGAAAAGTATAAGCTGGATGACCCTGCCCTTAAAAAGATTCAGCAAATTGTAAGAGAGGCTGATACCCATGTGGAAAATCCGTCACCGCTTGCAGTTGCTTTGAGGGTCCTTGCAAAGGGCTACAGATTGATGTGTAAGGACGATTACGAGACACTGGAAAAGGAGTTTCCACTGTACGATGCTCTATATGCCTATTTTAAGCATCAACTGGAGGAAGGCTGAGGAATCTCGATATACTTCCCAATCCTGACGTACTTTTCTCTTCTCCTAGCGATAAGCTCGTCAGGAGAGAGAGCCATCAGCTCTGGTAATGTGTTTCTGATTTGCCTTTTGATTTGCTCAGCAGTCCACTCAGGATCGTTGTGAGCACCACCTAAAGGCTCCTCAATGATGCCGTCAATAATGTCAAATGAATAGAGGTCCTGAGCTGTAAGTTTAAGGGCCTCAGCCGCCCTTGGTGCCTCTTTACCATCACGCCAGAGTATTGAGGCACATCCCTCAGGGGAGATGACTGAATAGATAGTGTATTTTAGGGCATAGACCCGGTCTCCAAGGGCAATGGCAAGTGCCCCACCAGACCCTCCTTCTCCGATAATCACTGTGATGAGTGGTGTCTTGAGTGAAAGCATTACCTTAAGATTCTCTGCAATTGCGAATGCCTGCCCCCTCTCCTCTGCACCCACACCGGGATATGCTCCCGGGGTATCAACAAAGGTTAAAACCGGGAGGCCAAATTTCTCAGCCATCAGCATCAGCCTCTTGGCCTTTCTATACCCCTCGGGATGAGGCATTCCAAAGTTTCTGTAAATCTTCTCCTTGGTGTCCCTTCCTTTCTCCTGTCCAATCACCATCACGCGGTGATTCTCGAAAGTGGCAAGTCCGGCAACAATCGAAGGATCATCACGGAAATTCCTGTCACCGTGAAGCTCAATGAAATCCTTGAAAAGCAGGTGAATATAATCAATAAAATGCGGTCTGTCAGGGTGCCTTGCAATTTGAACAATCTGCCAGCGGGTGAGATTTTTATAAACTTTTTCCTTAAGCCGTTTTGCACGCTCCTCAAGTTCCTTAATCTCCCGCTCAAGCTCGGGAGACTCCTTCACCTTCTCCTTCAGCTCGTTGATCTTTTTCTCCACCTCGTATATAGGCCTTTCAAAATCGAGCAACCTTCTCATAGCACAAGCTCTAAATTGACTGTTTTAACAGTACCAAGCCCCTTATTGATGGGCCTGAATCCAGCCATAACCTTGATAAAGGATTTTCTTGCTTCAATGGATAAAAGAAGCGGTGAAAACTCGTTGCCAAACTCATAACCTCCACCAATCCTCAAGAAGTCTTTGACAGAGTAACTTGCTCTAACTAAAAGTCTCGTATCGCCCGCCTTAAGATCACTCAGTGCCCTGTCGTATGACAGAACTTTTGAAACATTTGCGGATAGCCCGATTCCCTTGAGCGAATAGGATATTCCTAAATTTGCGAATATTGGCGCCCGGTAGGTAAGCTCGGAGAATCCCGTTTTAAACCCCAGATTTTCCACAGAGAGCCCAACAGTAAGAGGTTTAAACCTGGCAGGCATATACAATAGACCGCTTGTGAGATAAAAGGCATGAGTTGAGCTATACAGGATGGTCTCGGAGAAGTATTGAATGGCAAAGCCTAACATCATTTCAGGATCTACTCTGAAACTCCTTCCGAGCTTTAGCTCATAGGCATAAGGGGTAAAATAGGACCTCGAATTATCATCGGGTGTATTGCCGTGGTATTCGAATTCCCCGAATCTGTAATAGTTCACAGCAAATCCCCATTTATTCCAGTTGAACTGAAATGTGGATATCCCCGCATCTGATATCCAGCCCTTTGTAGCAAAGAGAAACGAACGTTTGGCTGTTAACCCAGCGGGGTTTCTGTTGATCGCTGCCACACCTGTATCTGTAGCAGTTGGAACCGTGTAATAAGGCTCGACATTAAGAAAGTCGTAAGCCGGAGCGATACTGATAAATAGAGAAAGCAAAAGCCCTGTCATCAAAACCTCCTAAAATTCAATCTCCTCACCAATGAGACCCTGGATGAACTTCTTGAGCTCATCCCTGTTTTTAAACTCAATGCTCAATTTCGTCTTACCCCTGGGCGATAGATTCACCCTGACTCTGTATTTCAACCTGTCAGTGAGGAGTTTTGAAATAATACGGGAAATCTCCCGATCTTTTGAGTCTCCTTTTTCAGATTTTGACCTTCTTTTCTTGACCAGCTCTTCCACCTGCCTTGCACTAAGTCCCCTTTCCACAACCACCTTCGCAATCTCTGTTTGAATCTCTTTCGGTAATCCTATGAGGGGTCTTGCCTGTCCCTCGGTGAGCTTTCCCTCGTGTATGAGCTTCTGCACTTCTTCGTCCAACTGCAGGAGTCTCAGGGTATTTGCCACTGCTGATCTGCTGCGGCCAATCTTTTTGGCAATCTCCTCCTGTGTGAGTTTAAACCTTTCTTTTAGGAGCTGGTAGCCTTTAGCAAGTTCAATTGGATTCAGGTCTTTTCGGTCGAGATTTTCCACAAGTGCAATCTCAAGAGCTCCGTTGTCATCAATATCAATCACCCGGGCTGGAATTTTTTCTAATCCTGCAACCTTTGCGGCGCGCCAACGTCTCTCTCCGGCCACAAGCTGGTACTTTCCATCAATCTTTCTAACTATTACAGGCTGAAGCACACCGCGTTTCTTAATGGACTCGGCAAGAGAATTGATCTCTTCGTCACTGAATGCTATTCTTGGCTGTAATGGATTGGGCTCAATCTCGTCTATACCAATGAGGAGGATTTCCTCGGTATTAACCAGCTCATTTGAAATGAGGGCATCA
Organism: Caldifarciminota bacterium; assembly: GCA_026991055.1. GTDB lineage: Bacteria > Hydrothermota > Hydrothermia > B15-G9 > WFZT01 > WFZT01. The sequence continues at coordinate 5,674 of JALXCE010000370.1, forward strand.
AGCCCTCTACCCAGCACTTTCTTTCCCATTTAAAAACTCCTTTGCAAGGTTTAGATAATCAAGCGCTCCCTGGGAATTGGGAGCGTAAATTCCAACAGGCTTGCCAAAACTCGGGGACTCTGCAATGCGGACACTTCTGTGAATCACACTTTTATAGACCTTTCTGTCAAAAAATCTCCGAACTTCATTCTCCACCTGACTGGTGAGATTCAAACGCCTATCATACATGGTTAGGAGGAATCCTTCGATTTTCAGTTCCGGATTATAGGCCTGCTTGATCTTCTTCAGGGTCCTGAGAAGCTGGCCCAATCCTTCAAGGGCGTAATATTCGCACTGAACAGGTATGAGTACACTCTTCGCGGCACTGAGGGCAATAACCGTGAGGAGCCCAAGGGAAGGTGGGGTATCTATAAAAATGTAGTCATAACCTTCAACATTCCTCAGCTTCCTTCTCAGCGTCTCGTGCCAGTTGGGCCTTTCCCTTAGCTCAACATCGGCTCCCACAAGGTCAGTGGTAGAAGGGACAAGATAAAGATTATCAAACGGAGCCTGCACAATAGCTTGCTCAACTGTGACATCCGGGTCTATCAAAAGCTCATATGTGGTTAGCTCAACATCACTAACACCGAATCCACTCGTTGCATTGGCCTGTGGGTCCATATCCACCACAAGCACCTTTTTGCCCAATTTCGCAAGGTAATAGGAGAGATTTATGGCAGTGGTTGTTTTCCCGACTCCACCCTTCTGGTTGGAAATGGAGATGATTTTCATGTGGGGAATTATAAAGTGCCGATTTTACCGGTTCAATCCCAATTTGTTTCACGTGAAACAATCACGCAGGTTCGGGCTTTAATAAATGGATTCCTGGTCTCTATAAAGCAGTTTTTATCCCTATTGGTGATATAAACGAATCTGCCTCCCTTGCGCAAAACGCATTTTGCTACCTTTCTTACCCGTTCCAACCCTGTTCCCATGGAAATAACAGTATCGTAATACCCCCCAAGCCGATCCCAGGAATCGCAGAAAATTTCGACATTATCAAGATTTAGTACATCTTTTGCATATTGCAAAAAGATACATTTTTTTCGAACCACGTCCACAAGGGTAAACCTCTTAAGCGGGAAATGGATTGCAAGAGGGATACCCGGGAATCCAGCACCCGTGCCAAGATCAGCCACTCGCTCACCCTCGATAACTTTTGCAGCAATAAGTGAATCAAAGAGCAACCCTAAAAGCTCATTTTCCCCTATCCTTTTTGAGACAATGGTTGTCTTTTTGGACCACTTTAAAACGAGCTTCAGGTACTCCTCAAGCTTTGAGATTTCATCAAAACCAGCTTCTATCCCATGACGTGCGAGTTCTTTAATGAGTTTTTGTATTGAAGTTATCATCCTGTGGCATTATAACTTATATCGGAGGTGAAAGACAATGGACCTTTACGAAATGATTAAAAATAAGCCCAAAACAGTGAGGGCTCCGAGGGGAACGGAGCTTCACGCTAAGGACTGGCACGCTGAAGCAGCTCTAAGAATGCTCATGAACAACGTGGACCCGGAAGTGGCTGAAATTCCAGAAGAGCTGATTGTTTATGGTGGATCTGGTAAAGCTGCACGTAACTGGGATGCCTTCTGGGCTATCGTCAAGACATTACTCGAGATTGAACCCAACGAGACCCTGCTCGTCCAATCCGGTAAGCCTGTTGGTGTCTTCAAGACCCACGAATGGGCACCTCGAGTTATCATTGCCAACTCAAACCTCGTTCCCAAATGGGCCACATGGGACTACTTCCACAAGCTCGAGAAGATGGGACTCATCATGTACGGCCAGATGACCGCAGGTTCATGGATTTATATTGGCACCCAGGGTATCCTTCAGGGAACTTATGAGACATTTGCGGCAGCCGGCAGAAAGAAATTTGGAATAAATGACCTTCGTGGCAAGCTTATCGTCTCTGGTGGATGCGGTGGAATGAGCGGTGCACAGCCTCTCGCAGCTACCATGAACAATGCTACATACCTTGCAGCAGAAGTGGTAGAAGAGAGGGCCAAAAAGAGGCTTCTCACAAAATATCTCGATGAAATTGAGCACAACCTCGATGCTGCCATTGATCGTGCTCTCGAATACAAGGAAAAGGGCATTGCTAAGAGTATCGTCTGGATTGGCAATGTTGTCACACTCCTTGAAAGACTTGTTGAAAGAGGCATTACCCCTGATCTTCTGACAGACCAAACGTCAGCCCATGACCCTCTGAATGGGTACATCCCCGAGGGGCTTACATACGAACAGGCTCTGGAGCTAAGAAAGAGCAATCCTGATGAGTATCTCCGTCGCTCCTACCAGACCATGGCAAAACATGTAAAACTCATGATTACACTCCAGGAAAGGGGTGCAGAGACATTTGACTATGGAAATAACCTGCGTGGAAACGCCCTTGCAGGTGGATTTATAAAGGAAGAGGAAATTAAAAATCCCGATGGCTCCTGGAAGTATCCGGGATTCGTCCCTGCTTACATCAGAACTCTCTTCTGTGAAGGGCAGGGGCCTTTCAGATGGGCAGCTCTTTCAGGAGACCCGGAGGACATCTATACTATTGACGAGGAGCTGATAAAGCTCTTCCCGGAGAAGGAGCACATGGTAAGGTGGATCAAGATGGCCCGTGAACGCGTGGCATTTCAGGGACTCCCTGCGAGAATCTGCTGGCTCGGATACGGTGAAAGGGACAAGGCCGGACTGCTCTTCAACCGACTTGTGAGGGAAGGAAAGGTAAAAGCCCCGATTGTTATAGGAAGGGACCATCTGGACACGGGTTCTGTGGCTTCGCCTAACAGAGAGACTGAGGCAATGAAGGATGGGTCCGATGCCATTGCCGACTGGCCGTTATTGAACTTCGCACTCAACGCAGTTTCAGGAGCCTCCTGGGTGAGCTTCCATCACGGTGGAGGTGTGGGAATAGGATACGCCCTTCATGCAGGTCAGGTAATTGTAGCAGATGGGAGCGATATGATGGATATCAGGCTTAAGAAGGTGCTAACCAACGACCCCGGAACGGGAATTGCAAGGCACGTTGATGCAGGCTACGAGGAAGCCATTGAAAACGCGAAGAAGTTTGGGATTAAGATTCCGATGGCGGATTGGTAGGGAGAATTTGATCAGATTTTAAAGTAGTGGGGCGGCGCCCTTCGGGCGCCGCCCCACATCTTAATTTACTCTACCTGGTACGCCTCTAACTCTGAATAGCTTTCAGTGCTGTCAGGGGACATGTCTCTTTCTTCAACCATACCTACATTATCTGCGAAGTAATAGTATGTATAGGTTGTTTCAGCATAGGTCTGTCCACCATAGGAATAACTCCATATGTTTTTGAACTCCACCTTCATAGCTCCATCGAAGTTACCGGCCGGTGTCTGAACGTTCTCTGTTCCCTGAGCTGTAGCATGTATGGAAAAAGAATAGTTTGTGTCACTTTCTGAAGTGACAACCCAGCTATCACCTGTGGAAAGCGGGGTTTTAACGAACTTCATGACATAGTAAACACTATCCGGTGAACCTTCCTCATGTCCCATGATAAAAATATATCCACCCTCTCTGTAAACGTAAGAAGTGTCATTTCCATTAACTCCGATATACACATTCTTTCCGTTTACTACACCTGTTCCAACTATTCTGATGGTGTCTCTGGTGGTATCTCCTTTGGTACCGCCAGTCTCGTAGTTCAAATATGCCCACCAGTTTCCCACAGATAGTGGAAGGGGCTCATTGATTGTTCCAGCACCACCTCCACCTCCTGGGCCGGTGGTTCCTCCTTTCTGGCAGCTCACAAAGGCGAGACTGCCTGCAATAAGTATTGTTGCTAATAGTTTCTTCATACGCCCTCCTTGGGGTTTTCTTGGGGCAATTATAAAGGGAGAATCTTTCCACGTCCACGAAAACCGGTCATTCATTCTGACCAATTTAAATGGGAAGTTAAGGATGCCA
>JALXCE010000371.1 GCA_026991055.1 Caldifarciminota bacterium
ATGAGCTTCCACTTGTTGCTCTGCTTGGGACATTCGCAGAAGGGGAGACTATCTTGAGAGATGCCCGTGAGTTGCGATTTAAAGAAAGCGATAGGATCAAGGCAATGGTGAGTGAACTCAGCAAAGCGGGTGTAAAAATCGAAGAGCTTCCAGACGGATTTATCGTGAGAAAAACCACAAAATTTAAACCCGCGAAGCTCTTATCTCACAACGACCACAGAATCGCCATGACCCTCTCCATTTTTGCACGGCTTGTTGACGAGAAAATTGAGGTTGAAGGAACAGAGTGGGTGAAAATTTCATTTCCCGAATTCTTTGAAAAATTAGAGGAAATTCTGGGATGATCAAAGTTGGGTTGCTCGGGTATCCACTATCACACAGCTTTTCAAAAAAGCTTTTTAACTGTTTGAGGGACAACTTTGGATTTCTCATTGAATATGAGAATTACAGCGTTCCCTCAGGTGAAGTGGATCAATTTTTCCAGTTTGCACTTGAAAACCTTCATGGATTCAATATCACAGTGCCCTACAAGGAAAAACCTTTTGAGCATCCCGAAATATTCAAAATTGACGATGTGGCAGCAAAAATCGGTGCTGTAAATGTCACAAGAAGGCTGGATGGTAGGTTTGAGGCCTTCAACACAGACCACATTGGCTTTATAAAACCCATCGTGAATTTTAAATTCAGGAGTGCACTGCTTTTTGGTGCCGGTGGAGCTGCCAGGGCCGTGATTTATGCGCTAATAAATCACGGTGTAGAAAAAATCCGGGTGTTTAATAGGACGAGAGAGAGGGCCCTGAAATTAACAAAGAAATTTCAGCTCATTGAAGTTCTGGAAGTGAGGGGTCTAAAAGATGCCCTTCTTGAAGCTGACATTGTGGTAAATGCCACCTCCCTTGGCCTGCATGGGGAGGCATTCTATCCCCTGAGAAACCTCGATCTTCAGCCCAATCTCCAGGATAAAATTTTCTATGACCTGATTTATAACCCACCTGTGACAGATTTTCTTCGCTACGGCAATGAAAGAGGGGCAGTGACCATTAATGGGCTAAAGATGCTTCTTTTTCAGGCTGTTGAAAACATTAAAATATGGACAGGTGAGAATGCATCAACGGAGGTGATCAAATGCTCAGAGTTTTTACAGCAGGAGAATCCCACGGAAAATATTTAGTGGGAATCCTCGAGGGCTTACCTGCAGGTATTGAAATTGATGAAGAATTTATCCGTCAATACCTGAAGCGTCGAAGGGGTGGATACGGCCGTGGCAGGAGGATGAATTTTGAAGCCGATGAATTTGAAATTGCAGGAGGAGTGATAAAAGGCAAAACAACCGGTGCTCCCTTCAGCGTGATTATAAAAAATTCCGGGACAAGGGACCTGGAGCGTGAGCCAGCAAGGACTGTCCCGCGTCCAGGGCATACCGATTTTGCCGGGGCACTGAAATATGGATTTACAGATGATTTTGTGCCGGTGATCGAGAGGAGTAGCGCAAGAGAAACGGCTGTCAGAACTGCGGTGCTTTCGGTGACGGTTAAATTTCTCAAATTCCTCGGAATCGAGGTCGTGGGCTTTTCACGAGCTATCGGGGATGTTAAAGTCGTATCCGTACCGGATGACCCAACCGGTATCATCAAAAACAGAGAAGAGTCCATTTTTTATTTCCCCGTTCCGGATTACGACGAGCAGGCAAAGGCTCTGGTTGATAGAATGCAGGAGGAAGGGGACACTTTGGGGGGAATTTTTGAGGTAAGGGTATTCAATATTCCACCAGGACTTGGAAGCTATGTGGACCCAACGCGGAGGCTTGATACAAGGCTTGCTGCTGTCATCATGGGGCTTAACGCAGTTAAAGCTGTTGAAATCGGTGAAGGGATAGAGGTCGCTAAAAAGCCGGGCAGTGAGGTTCAGGACGAATTTGCCCATCGTGGCAGGAGAAAGTCCAATTTTGCAGGTGGCCTCGAGGGTGGGGTAACCAACGGGGAGACCCTCATCGTGAGGGGCTATCTCAAGCCCATCTCGACCCTGAGGAAGAGAAAAAAGAGCTTTGATTTAGTTACATTGGAGGAAAAACTGGCTCCTTACATCCGTTCAGACACAGTAGTTGTGCCAGCGGCATCTGTAATTGCAGAAACTCTTGTGGCCTATGTCATTGCAGATGCCATTTTAGAAAAATTCGGAGCCGACAGCGTCAATGACATAAAAACCGCATTGAAGTCCTATCTCAAGAGGATTGAAAAGTATTTTTAGGCTTGATTAAACCGTTTCTCGACTTTACTTTTTCCGCATGTTAAGCGAAAGGTGGAAAAGGTTAAAGAAAATCAAAGACTTTGGGCCTGGTATTATCACAGGCGGTGCAGATAATGATCCCGCGGGAATAGTAACTTACACCAGTATTGGAGCCTCCACCGGCCTCCACCAGCTATGGCTACTTTTACTCTCAACTCCCATGATGATAGCTGTTCAGGATACAGCCTCAAGAATAGCCATAGTAACCGGTAAAAGTTTGTCCGAAGTTCTAAACATCTTTTACTCCAAAAAATTTTCCGTGCCCGTAATTTTTACTCTTCTCATCGCTAATATGTTCACAATTGCAGCGGACATAGACGCAATTGCAGTGGTACTCCAGATACTGACCGGAATAAAATCCATTTACTGGCTTATTCCTATTACTGCCCTGATCGGATACCTCGTGATATTCAAGCAGTACAGAACCATTAAGAAAGTGCTTCTTGGCCTCACTGCATCTCTTGCCGTTTACATCGTTTCGGCACTATTAGCAAAACCTGAGCTTAAAGAAATCCTTATAAATACCTTTATTCCCCACATAAAACTTTCTGCTGCCTTTGCAATGGCTGCACTTGGACTCCTTGGTACAACCATATCGCCATATATGCTTTTCT
>JALXCE010000372.1 GCA_026991055.1 Caldifarciminota bacterium
ATTTTTGTTGTTATCAGGCATAGAAGTGACCTCCTTTAAGAGTTTTATAATCATCCACGTGGGGAGTTGTACTGTAAACATATATCAGGACAGGACAATGTTACCCCTCACCTTTATCCTCTCCCCGCAAGTATTTATGCGGGGAGAGGAGTTTCTTGGATACGAGGCCAAATTATCGAACCTACAAGATAAGTACGTAGGCAAAGTTGATTGTGACTTCCACATCCCGGCAAGCACAAATTACGTGATCATAACTCCTAAAAATACTTCCCAGACAAGCAAAACTTGTGCGAAAAACTGCCACAAATACGTCCCTCCCCCACATGTAAAGCTTGTGGGGGAGGGACTCAAGGGAGGGGGTATTCCGCTCAAAATCTTAATATTCAAGATATATACCCTCACCCCTACCCTCTCCCGCGAAGCGGGAGAGGGAGTTTTATTTATTCAGATTGTCTCTTTGCAGGTATTCAAGCGAGGGAAAGGCAATATTTTAAAAAATTTTTTGAAAGACAAAGGGATTTTCACCAGGTACTCATTGTAGTTTATAATCTCGTCATGAATGAACAGACAATTATAGCAAAGCTTATATTTGAGGGATTGAGAAATGATGAAATAAAGCAGGTCATGGTTCTACTACCCAAAAAGCTGGAGAGTGCTCGGACCGAAAAGATGAAATTTACAAAGACCCCTTTCCTCAACTCTATCGGTCAGGAGCTTGGCAAACTACTTCAAAATGAAAGCTGGAAATTTGATGGATTCAAAAAGCTTTGGGATGCAGGTGGAAGGGATGAAAGACTTATCGTCTTGAGTTCAGTCGGCAAACTCAGTAAAAGGGAATATCAGGCAGTTAAAAATTTTGTACTTAAAATTCTCAACGATGTATCAGACTGGGAAATATGTGACCAGCTCGCACTTAAAGTAGTGGTAAATTTAGCTGTTCAGAAAACTGATGAGATATTCGAGCTTCTCACACAATGGAGAAATTCAGATAATAAATGGCTCAGGAGGCTTTCAATAGCAACGATTCCACCTTTCATCAGAGCTAAAAAAGACGAATGGGGAAGGTGTCTGAACTTTCTCGACAGTGCTATGAATGAAACCGACAAAGATGTCAAAAAGGCTATAGGATGGGCACTTCGAGAGGTGAGCAAAAAGAATCCAGAAGCAGTCTATGAATTTCTTAAAAAATGGAGCTCGAAGCCTGATAAAAACGTAAGGTGGATAATCAAAGAGGGCATGAAAAAACTCTCGAAAGATAGGCAGGAAGAATTACTGAAACTCTTGAGCAAATGAGGGAGATGAAAAACACACCCTTTCTTTCCCCACGCATTTCATGCGTTGGGGAAACATTTTGAGTCGCAATGATTAAAGAAATCACCGTAAAATCCATACTAAACAGGCACAAAAAGCGAGACGATTGGTTCTTAGATGATTATTCGGTAAATCCATACACCGGCTGCTCGTTCGGCTGTAAATACTGTTATATCAGAGGAAGCAAGTATGGGATCGATGAGGTCGCAGTAAAAATCAATGCACTTGAAATTTTGGAAAGGCAGCTAAAAAGGCGCGCCATAAAAGGTCAGTATGGATTCATCGCACTCTCATCCTCCACCGAACCCTACCAGAAATTTGAAGAAAAACTGGGCATTACGCGAAAAATCCTCGAAATCATCCTGAAACACAGATTCCCCGTGCATATTTTAACAAAATCAACCCTCGTTCTGAGAGATATAGACCTCTTGAAGGAAATTGACAGGAAAGCCGTCCTTCCAGAAGACTTGAGAGGCAAGCTGAACCACGGAGCAATAGTCAATATTTCTGTCTCGACCATTGATGAGGATCTATCTCGAATTCTTGAGCCAGGTGCCCCTAACCCGGTTGAAAGATTTAAACTTGTGAAAAAGCTGAAAGAAAGTGGCTTATTCACAGGAATTTCATTTATTCCAGTTTTCCCCTTCATATCAGATACAGGGGAGCAACTTGAAAAAATGATAAAACTTGCAAAAGAGCACGGGGTTGACTTTGTATTTGTAGGAGCACTCACTCTCTTTGGGAAAGGACCAAAGGATAGTAAAACTCTTTACTACAAATTTCTCGAAAATCACTACCCTGAGCTTGTTAGAAAATACAAAAGCCTTTATAGAATCTTTCCCATGCCCGGTCGTGGATATCAGGAAAATCTTGACCACACTGCCCGAGAAATCTGCGAAAAATATGGAGTGAGGTACAAAATTCTGGGAGACTGAAAATCCTGTCTTCGTACAATTTTTAAATTCACTTATCGATGCTAGCTTTTTTATTTTATTCGAGGAGGGCGCACGCACGAAGTGCGTGGGCCTCCTAAAAAACTCCAACTCCCTCTGCTTGAAATAATCACAAACCTAAAATATCATTAACAGTCAATGATTGAGCGAATTTTACAATTCTTCCGCACAAAATCTTACAAAAAACCCGAGTTCAAATTCAACGGTATTATTCCAGGTGACGCACCTGCACTTGCCATCTTTTCTGAATTCAAGACCCCTTTCTTTGATGAACTTGCCCTTTTTTACTCCATCAAAGAATATCACCAGAAAACTGTGGCAATTGGCATCCCCGAAAAAGAAAAGGCCTTCAAATTTCATTTTCCATATGATTCCTATCTTACCTTTACCGAGGACAGTCGAATTAAAATCGAAAAAATTTTTAAAAACCAGAAACCCGTGATTTACCTATTGTCTCCCCGAACAGACGTTTTCGCAGACTTTCCGCAGCACTGCCCCGGGCTTTTCAGTGTAGCCCACAAAAATTTCTCAAAATACTACAATCTCCTCGCAGATATACCGTTTGAGGATATGAAAGATTTTGCTACAAATTTCCTGAAAACTCTGAAAATACCGGACAGGCGCCAG
>JALXCE010000373.1 GCA_026991055.1 Caldifarciminota bacterium
TCTCCCGGGCTACCATACCGGCGGGGCAACACCCGTTCCCATTCCGAACACGGAAGTTAAGCCCGCCAGGGCCGATGATACTGCATCCGCGAGGGTGTGGGAAAGTAGGTCGTAGCCCGGGTTTTTTTATTTCTTAACGCACCCTCCTTCCTTTAAAATCTCTATACAGGCATCTACAACCTCAGGATCGTATAATCTCCCCCTGTTCTTCTTTATCTCCTCAATTGCAACTTCTATGCCCAGAGCAGGTCTGTATGGTCTGTGAGAGCTCATCGCCTCCACTACGTCTGCAACTGCAAGAATCCTTGCCTCAAATAAAATTTCCCCATTTTTCAGTCCCCGAGGGTATCCTGAACCATCAAGCCTCTCATGATGCTGATAAACAATCTCGGCAACTGGCCAGGGAAAATCTATATCTTTCAAAATTTTATAACCAATTTCAGGGTGCCTCTTTATCATCTCGTACTCCAATTCAGTAAGTTTGCCCGGCTTTGTGAGAATTTCCGAAGGAATGGCTATTTTCCCTATATCATGTGTCAAACCAGCATACTTAATAGCTTTGATCTTATCGTCATCAAGACCAAGGTGATGAGCAATTTCAACTGCAATCTCTGCAACTTTTCTCTGGTGCCCTGCTGTGTAAGGGTCCCTTATTTCAACAAGGTCAGACATTGCAGAAATAATTTCATCGAACAGGATAGAAAGTCTTTTTAGACTTTTCTCAAGCTCCTTTTCGTAATTCATCATCTGAGTGATGTCCCTCAGACTTACGAAATATCTCGCCTCGTCCCCTTCCATAAACTTTAAGGCTGTAACAAGATAGTGCCTTGAATCTCCATCATTCTCAATCTGGATTGGAAAATCGGTTATCTCGCTCTCCCTCTCGAGTCTTTTCAAGACAGGTTTAATAGATTCCCCGATAAATTCCGTTAGTTTCTTCCCTTTCTCGTTCCTTACCGAAAATACATCTCTTGCAGTTGAATTAACGTCAATGAGCTCTTTGTCTCCATTGAGAATAAAAAGCGCATCCTTGGATTTGTTGAAAATGGTCTTGTACCTTCTTTCAGTTTTTATGAGCTCTTTCTGAAGGTCCAGAATAGGGGTTATATCAAGGCCTGTGCTCAGTATAGTTGGGTTTTCTTTACCGAACTGGGATAGGGGTAATGTCAGAGAAAGCAGTATGGTGAATTTTAAGTCATCTCTGATGAAATCCACGAGGAAGGGATGGACAGGCTCTCCTCTTGCTACAGCATCAATTTTGCTCTTTGCTGAATCCTTTGATTCTGGAGTGAGAAAGGACAGGAAATTCATCCCTATTAGCTCTTCTTGCTTCTTTTGCAAGATAGTCGCCATCATTTTACTGGCTTTAAGAATCCTGTAATTTTTATCGAGGATCAGGTTGATTGATGGTGAGTAGTTGAAGAAGAATTCATACTCTTCCTGAATCTTTTTGAGCTCGGAGATATTCCTTGATACATGAATGGAGCCGATTAATTTACCGTCTGGACCATAGAGTGGGGTGGTCGATACAATATTTTCTCCTCCAAGATTTTTCTCAAAAATCATCTCGGTATGAGGTTTTTTGTCCTTGAGAAGTTTTTTGTGGGGACAGTTTTCGGGAGGTTCTCCACTCTCATGGACAATCTCATAGCAGGTTTTCCCCAGAATGTCATTAATGTCCATGCCAAGCGCACGTGCCGTCGCGCTGTTTGCCTTTATGATTCTGAAGTTTTTATCGAGAATAAAGATGGGGTCTGGTAACGAGTCGAACAGGGTCTTATATTCTTTTAGCACCAGCTGAAACCTGTCAGTGTCAACTAAGATGACCGAAACAAGGTTGAGTGAATGGTGATGCCAGAGGAGAATGAAGACTTCTATTCCCTTTCGATCCCTTGTTTTTACGTAAGAATATCCAATGAAATATCCATTTTTCCTGACTTCATCCCATATTCTGGTGAAAGTATCAGGAGGTTCCAGAATATCTTTGAGACTGAGCCTGTTTATGACATCTTTTCTTGGGTACCCAAGAAACTTCTCAGAATTCTTCTCCCAGGTTAAAAATATACCGTTTTCATCAAGGATTTCGACACAGGAATGCTGAAACTCCTCGGGCGGTATAATTTTTTTCAACCTCGATTTGAAAGAAGACATTGACCTATTTATAACTCTAATCTCGCAGCGTTTCAACAAACCTGGCTCTTTTTAAGATTTCTTGCAGGTTTTCTGATAGTGTATTTGCGCGAAAATGTAATGGGGTTTCGAACTCATTCGGATAATTCTGGATTTTGCACATTTATGAAGAATTTCTTTTGCACAAACTTCGTGGAAAAATTCCCACAATTTTTCAGACAGGCTCGTCTATCAGTAGAATATTTCCCAGTGTGGGTTTATCATCTTTTATTATGGGTGAGACTTTGGAACTTGCGAAGTTTCTGGCATCTATAAAGTTTGATGACTTAGATGAAAAAACTGTGACCTACACAAAGGAACTTTTTCTTGACTGGCTTGGATCAGTTTTAGCTGGCTCAGAGAGTTTTCCCGTAAAGGTCCTTCTCGATGTGGCAACGGAAAATGGGAAGTCTGGTAAGGCTACTTCAATTCCAGGAAGAAAACTTTTTACTCCTTTGTGGGCAGGTTTTGTCAATGCAGCGTCTTCTCATGTAGCTGAAATGGATGATCTCCATCGCTCGTCTATACTTCATCCTGCAGCTCCTGTGATATCTGCCGTTTTCTCATACGCTGAAGAGCTGGAAAAAGACGGTAGAGATGTGGTTACTGCAATTGTAACTGGATATGAGGCTGGCATCAGGGTAGGGGAGGCGCTGGGTACATCGCACTACCAGTATTTTCACACAACTGGTACAGCTGGCACCTTTGGTGCAGCCGCTGGTGTTTGCAAGCTTCTGGGTTGTGATGTAGAAAAGATGATTGATGCACTTGGAAATGCCGGGACTCAGGCTGCTGGAGTATGGGAATTTTTAAAACACGGTGCACACTCGAAGCAATTACATACGGCAAAGGCGGCCTTTAACGGAGCACTTTCCGCAGTACTCGCTTCTGAGGGTTTTAAGGGGGCAAAAACCATCCTCGAAGGTGAGAAGGGGTTTATAAAAGCCACATCTCGTGAACCTCACATGGAGAAGCTTCTTGATGGGATTGGAGATGGTTTCAAGCTCAGCGAAACCTCTATCAAATATTTTGCTTCATGCAGGCATACACATCCAGCTCTTGATGCCGTTTATAGAATTCTTGATAAACTGGACCCATCCAGGATCAAAGAGATCGCTGTTTACACTTACAAGAATTCTTATGACCTTGTGGATAATCCAGAGCCAGTAAATCCATATCAGGCAAAATTTTCTCTGCAATTCACTATCGCCCTTTTGCTTACCAGAAAAAGAATAACGCCAGATATGTTTAATCAGACTAATCTCAACGACCCCACTATCAGGGCGCTTATGAAAAAAATCAAGGTCTATCATGCACCTGAATATACCCGCGTTTACCCGGAAAAATGGGCTTCGAGGGTGGAAGTAATTTTGTGTGACGGTGAGAACATTGTGAGCGAATCCTTTTATCCCAAGGGTGATCCCGAAAATCCTTTGACAGAAGAGGAATTGATTGAGAAGTTTAAAACTCTTACCAGCGGATTTATTGGGGAAGATTTAATGAACAAACTTGTCGAATTTTCACTCAATCTCGATAAAGTGAAGAATATGAAGGATTTCAAGACAATTCTGGGCCTCAGTTAGTATCCGATTCAGACTAAAATTCCCCTGCGTCAAGTTAAGCTCATGATGTGAGTGAAGAGGCAATCTTGAGACGTAGAACTTGGAAACTCGCATCCTTGCATGAGGTACGTAAGGGATAATTAGTACCAGGCCTTCTAATCTATCCCCATTCTCCCCTAACCCCTCCTTCCCGGAGGGTAGGAGGGGGGATTTTCTTAGCTTCCCGACAAAGGTTTCGTCTCTGCTTGTTTAAGCGAGAACGAAGCCCCCTCCCTTCCCTTGAGGAAGGGAGGGTTGGGGTGGAATGGTGTTTTGGATTTAGCGTGACTATAATAGTTTTGGCTGATTCTCAAGCGGTATTAGCCTTAACTTGATGCATATGGGAGGAATAGGAGGAAGGTAACATTCTTGAAAAACACAATGGTCACAGTTAGAGATGAAAAAAAGAGCTCTCCATGATTCTTGATCCAACGCGTAGATGAAGGAAGATGTGATTTTATTCTGAGTGCAAGGAGTCTATATTTTATCCGAGAAATTCATCTATGTGGGGGATAAGGCTTTCGGCTCTGTTATGGAATACGTGATTTTCTCCCTTGACAACGACGAATTTCCGGCCTTCCGGACGTTGCTGATAAAACTCGCGAGCTGCATCTATACTCACTGTATCATCTTTATCACCAATGATAATGAGCACCGGTATATCAATTACTTTGCCGAGTTCGAGCAAATTGTACCTCTCCCGGTCTTCAAAATAATCCTTGTTCAATTTCCATTTCCTGCCTTTGATATCCTCAAATTCCACGTATCCTTTTTCTCTAATGCTTGCCCATGCGATCTCGAGAAACCTATCTGTTTTAGGTTTTATGGCAGGAGCAATAAGGATCATTTTGTCAAAGTTTTTGTATTTTGAGTAGGCAATGATCGAGACTGCACCTCCCATGCTGAAGCCAATGACCGCTGAAGGGCCATTATGAATGCCTCTAAGAAAATTGATGGCGGAATTGAGGTCATCCGCGAACTGAGTCCATGTACCTTCTTCAAATTTCCCTTCGCTCTCACCATTGCCTGAGAAGTCAAACCTGAGAACCGTGAAGTTTTTTGATTCAAGGTGGGATGCGAGCTCCGGGATGAAATTGGCATCTTTATGACCTGTGAATCCGTGGGCAATTATGACCCCCATCTTTCGAGGATTTTCGGGTTTATGCAAAATTCCGACGAGCTCCAGACCTTTTGAATTTTTAAAACCCACTTTCTGAATCATAGAGATATTTTAAAGCTGGAAGTTTGATCTGCTAATATCGGAGACTTACTGATAACTATTTCTCCGCTGTTTTCTCCATCGATGAGTTCTAATATTGATGGTAATAACTTTTCCCATTCCACCCCGGCCCTCCCTTCCCAATGGGAAGGGAAAGTGAAAAAATCGTTTATTTCTTGAAAAGGCACCTTCTCCCAGCCGCGTGCACTCTGTGTGTAATGAAGACCGGGGGAATTTTCGAACAAGCTCACAAGTGATAAAACCTTTGAGAGGCCTCTCAGGTTAATGCTTTTTCATCAATTCATACGCGACGAGGGCGGTGTTGACGTGGATTTTTACTGTATCCTGTAGGTTGGGGGCGTATCCTCCACCAAGGGTTATCGCAACAGGAATGCCCCTTTTGTGAGCTTCGCCGAGGACTATCTCATCCCTTTCTTTCAATCCTTCAATGGAAAGCATCAGGTCGCCAAGGATATCCTTTTTGTACGGGTCAGCTCCAGCCTGGTAAATCACAAATTCTGGCTTAAAATCGTCATAGATTTTTGGAACTGCTTCACGGAGTTTCCTTAAATACTCTTCATCCCCGGTCAGGGCCGGAAGGCCTATATCCCAATCGCTTTTCTCTTTGGGCCAGGGATATATTGGGTCCTCGTGGATGGAAAATGTAAAAACGTCCGGATCGTTTCTAAAAATGTGTGCAGTGCCATTGCCCTGATGTAGATCACAGTCAATTACCGCCGCCCTTTTGATTTTTCCCTCAAGTTTCAATTTCTTTATGGCAAATGCAATGTCGTTGACATAGCAAAATCCTTCAGCGTGGTCTTCATAAGCATGATGGAAACCTCCGCCGATGTGGTACCCAAATCCATCCTCGAGTGCCACGTAGGACGCTTGAAGTGTTCCTCCAGCCATAAGGATAAATCCTTCTACGATCGATTTATTTAAAGGCATTTCACTCCTCAAAGTCCTGAAAGTGCGTCTCAAATTTACAAAATCGTCGATGTATTCCCTCTCGTGGACTATTTCGAGGTCTTGAGGTGAAATCTCAATGGGTGGCAACACTTCGTCAACTACCCCTAATTTCTCAAGCTCTTCTAAAATTAATTTGTACTTGGTGTTGGGAAACACATGCCCCTCTAAATCCATGGTGACGTATTTTTCTGAATATACGACCCTCATCTCATTCCTCCAGAAGAGACTTAAGATAGGCCTTTATCAAGACCTTGTAATCCTCGGGGATGCTTTTATCTCTGTCAATATCAAAGAGAAGAGTTTTAATCCTTTTCCTCAAAACCTCCTCTTTAACTTCACCAGGAGAGGTGGTTTTGTAAGATTTACCAGTTTTAGATTCCCTCCTCCTTGCAAACTCCTGCTTGTGTATTGATCTCTGAGCCTCTAAAAGCCGGACAAGAAGCCTTTTCTGCTTGCGGTAGATTTTCTCGTTGTATTTGCCCTGTTTCAGGGCTTTTTCCACCTCACTCATCTCTTTTGAAATCTCCTGAAGCATTCTGGCAAGATTCTGAGAGCCCTGAGAGAGTTTCATGGCCTGGTTAACAAGTTGCTGGATTGCCGCCTGCTGGGCAGCCATCGAGAGTAGCTGGCTCATGGCAGGGTTGGGCATGGACATCATGCTTTTCCCCTGCTGATTCAATGATGCCTGTTTGCGGGCGGCCTCGGAGAGTTTTTTCATTGCCTCTTCTAAATATGTGGAGCTCCCTTTCCCCTGCTGAAGGTTTTTCTCCGCTCCATAGAGCTCGAGTATAGCGAGGTTAACGTAAGCGAGGGCCTTTGATAGCTCACTGGGTGACGGGGTTCTGAAGAGTTCAAAGGAGGTTTTAATCCCTTTCATGGTCTCCATAGCTCCATAGGTGAGACCGAGGGCCTTGGGTGATAAAGCCATTGTATTTTTGAATATTTCAAGCATACCCTTGAAACTCTGCTGGGTGGCGCTTAGCGCCGCTTCCTCGTCCTGAGCAAGGTTAAAATAGCTCGTTTTAACGTTTCTTTTGAGTTCCGGTACGGATTTATTCACCTTTACCTGCAGTGATGAGGAGAAGATCAAGCCCTGTCGGACCTTTCGGATTTTTTCGACAAGCTCCTTCTTTCGGCGATTAACAAGGTTCTTTCGCATGTTTTCGAGTTTTTGTGCCACATCTTCCATCTTTTGTGCAGTTTTCTCCATTCTCTTTAAAGCCCCTTCTTTGTCCCCCTTTTCGATAGAGCTTGCTGATTGTGTGGACATTTGTTCCAGTGATTTAAAGTCTACATTTGCAAGGTTCTCAAGCGACTTTTGAAGTTTTTTATCGCTCACATTTTTAGAAAATTCTGATATTTCCCGCTTGAGATTTTCTATTTTTTTCGTAATTTCCTTTTGCTTTGATAGAATTGCGCTGGATGTATCGCCGGCTTCGATCCTGCTTTTCAAAATCTCCTCTTCGTTTTCAAGTTCTCGCATCCTTTCCGCAAATTCTTTTAATTTTTGCTCCTCGGCAAATTTCTTGAGGATATTCTCCATTCGCTCAAGGTTACGTTTCAAAACTTCCTGATTGAGCTTTAGATTTTCCAGTGCCTTCGCAAGTTGCTCGGGAGTCACCTTCTTTTGCATAAGCTTGTTCAGGTTCTCAAGCATTTTCCTCAACTCGTCTGTCATGGATTCCTGAAAGAGCTTTTGTATTTCCTGGATTTTTTTAATCAGCTCAGGGTCCATATTGATCTGTTGCTGAAGCTGTTCAAGGGATTTATTTATTCGCTCAAAGGATTTTTTCACCTGCTCGAGGAATTTTTTCTCGTTTTCAACGAGCTCCTTTAGAGATTGTTTTTTGGACCAGTCTACTTTTCTCTCACTCTTGAGCAGAGTCTCGAGCTGATTGATTTTTTCCATTATTTTCTCGGTGTGTTTCTTTATGTCCTTAATCGTTGTAATGCCCGTATCACTAACAGCCTGAGATTGCTGGTACATTTCCTCAAGGGTAGGAAATCTCACGATGAGTGCGTCGGAGGTGTCAGATTGATTTTTCAAATCAGTGGCGACAGCGTAAATGTAGGCCTCATCGCCAGGCATCATGGAAAGATTCTCGAGGCTTACCTTGAGAGCCGTTGTGTCCTCAAATTCACCTTTAAACCTTTTGATGATGGTATCCGAGACGTGGTTCGCGTATTTGATGACGAGCCCCAATGATTTGAGTCCAAAGTCATCATAACTCCTGACAATCAAAGGCACTTTCATATCTTCTGGAAGGTTAACTGTGCCCTGTGGGAAGAGAATTTCCACTCCCGGTGGATTGTCATTGATAGGAATCACGGATATTTCATAGGGCGAATAAGTGGAGAGCTCTGAATGGAAAAGAGTGAATCTCAGATTGAGGGTGTCCCTAACTGTGAGATTGAGATGATAGGCTGAATTTTGTCTCTTTAGTATTTTGCTTCCCCATCGGACGGAAT
The DNA here is from genome assembly GCA_026991055.1 of Caldifarciminota bacterium. Taxonomy (GTDB): domain Bacteria; phylum Hydrothermota; class Hydrothermia; order B15-G9; family WFZT01; genus WFZT01. The sequence continues at coordinate 8,431 of JALXCE010000373.1, forward strand.
CCGAGGTAATGGAATATACGAGAAGCTCAAGGCGTGTGCCACCAAGATATGCGAGGTAGCGGGGATTTTTTACTGTGTAAACGCTTGAGCCAAGGTAGGACGGCATTTTAGCCTTAACTACAACGGAATCTATGAAAGGCTTTTCCACGATCTTGAGGAAGACGGCGTTACTGATAAATCCATCTATCGACCTGGCATGGTAAATGCCGGGTCTCAGGGCCCTCAATCTGTAAATCAGCATTCCACTTAAAATCGTGTCAGGTGTGAGTACCATTTTTGAGCTGTCTCCGTAAACCATGATTTTTGTGCTCTCGGCTTTGAAGTTTACCGGCAGAAGCTTGAGAGTTACAGTTGAGTCTGAGAAAGCGGTTACCCGGGCAGGCTTAATGACTGCGTATTTCTGGTCCCTTATCCCTGCACCAACAAGGTCGAGGATACTGCGGGTGTATTTATCAGCGAACACATTAAAAAGTATTAAAAAGCCTGCAAGCGAATAAAGTGAAAATCTGAAAAGTCTGGTATCAGGATGATAAACTTTCCCGGGGTTTACCTTTGCAAGAAGCTCGTTCGTTTCTTCGAGGAGTTTTTCAACTAAAAATTCAGAGTAATTGCCCTCGTCGAGATCGAAGACGGCGGATAGTCTATTTTCAAACTCAGGATAGGCTTTTTCGATGAGACGCGCGATATTGCGGTCGTTCAGGAAGTAAAGTCCCTTTTTAACGAAATAGTAAATTGAAGGAAGTGGAGAAAGGATGAAAATGATACCTGCAAGAACAGTTGAGATTGGTGTAATGGCAAAAGATATTGCCGCGATGCCGAGCCATAGCGCAAGTGATTCAAGCAGGATGAAAAATATAGCTCTCTGTTTGACGGATGAGATTACGTTCATGAGGACAATTTTAAGACCGGAAGAATTAGCTCCTCAAGTGTGATTCCCCCATGAAAAATGCCCCCCTCGTAAATCTTTTTGTAAACATTTGGGTCAGAAGGATAGACTAAAAAGTAATATTCGTAGGTTATAGCAAGCCTTGATTTTGATTTGACAACCGGCAATTTCCATTCTTTGAGATTGTAGACCATGAAGGCTCCCTTGTCTTTT